>NZ_BAABHO010000046.1:0-54777 GCF_039542135.1 Actinomycetospora chlora | reverse complement strand
CCCGGCGGGCGCGGTCCGCCGCCGCGCGCAGCCGGACGGCGACGCCCTCGCGCCCGGCGTCGGCGGCCGCCGCGGAGTCCGGCTCGAGCGCGTCGAGCAGGGCGATCGTGTACCCGCCGTCGGACGCCGCCGCGAGCGCGTCGTGGGCCTCGGCCGTGACGTCCTCACCCCGGGCGCGCCGCACGGCGAGGTGCGGGAGGTCGGCGGCGACGGTCAGCTCCCGGGCACCCCGGTCCCGGGCGCGGCGGCGGGCGGGCTCCGCGAGGTCCAGCGCCCCGGCGAGGTCGCCGGCGGCGAGGGCGGCGGTGGCCACGACGCCGCCCACCTCGGCGGCGATGAGCGAGAGGCCCTGCCCGGCCCAGGTCTCGAGGGAGGCGGCGAGGTCGCCGACCGGGCCGGGTGGGTCGGACCAGAGCGCGACGTGCGCGCGGCAGGCGTCGAGGCCCTCGAGCGCGATGAAGCCGGGGTGCTCGTCGAGGAACAGGGCGTGCTCGTCGATGAGGCCGACCGCCTCGCCCACCCGCCCGCCGCGGCACAGCGCGCGGACCGCGGGCAGCAGCGCGCAGGTGGCGCTCGCGGGCTCGCCGATCCCCATCGCGAGCAGCTGCCCGGCGCGGCCGTGCTCGAGCGCGGCGTCGACGTCGCCCCGCTGGCCCGCGATCTCCGCACGGATCGCCCCGTCCCAGGCGCGCAGCTGGTGGTGGCCGAGCTCGTCGAGGGCGGGCAGGGCGGCGTCGGCGCAGGCGAGCGCCGCGGCGTCGTCGCCGAGCCACAGGTGGGTGTAGGCCAGCACCTGCAGGGCCTCCACGCGGCCCCAGAGGTCGCCGGCGGCCGTCGCCCGCTCCGTGGCCCCGGCGAGGACGGGCGCGGCCACGGCCGGCGCGTCGAACCCCTGCGCCATCCCGAGCAGGATCATCGCCCGCCCGCGGACGTCGTCGGCGGCGCCCGCGTCCTCGGCCACCGCGACGGCCAGGCCCAGGCCCTCCTCCAGCTCGCCGGCGTACACGGCGTGGAACGCGTGCGCCCAGCGCAGGCGGTCGGGGACCGGCTCGCCCGCCGCCGTGAGCGCCGCGGTGACGCGTCGTGCCCGGTCGAGCCCCTCGCGGCAGCGGCCCCGCAGCGACCACCAGAAGGCGAGGTCGGCGACGACGTCGGCGGCCGGCCCGCGCGCGCCGTCGTCGCCGGACGCGCCGTGGGCCAGCACCGCCCGGACGGCCTCGGCGTCGCCGTCGAGGCGCGCCAGCACGGCGGCGTCGGCGCGCTCGAGCCCGTGCCGGGCGGCGGCGGCGAGCGCCGCCACCCATGGCGAGAGCCGGGCCAGGGCCCGGTGGGCCTCGCCGGGCACGACCTCGCGCGCGTGCTCGCGGACGGTCTCGAGCACCAGGTAGGTGCCGTCGGCGGGCCGGAACCGCACCAGCGAGTGGTCGACGAGCTCCTCCAGCACCGCCACCGCGTCCGGACCTCCGATCGCGGCCGTCGCCGCGTCGAGGGAGAGGTGGCCGTCGACCACCGACAGCGCGGCGAGACCGGCGCGGGCCTCCGACCCGAGCAGGGCCGTGCTCCAGGCCAGGCACGCCTGGAGCGACCGGTGGCGCGGGTCGCGCTGCGTGCTGCTCGTGAGGAAGGCGAGCCGGTGCGCCGTCCCCTCCTCGATGACGCGCAGCGGCAGTGCCCGCGCGCGGGCCGCGGCCAGCTCGAGCGCCAGGGGCAGCCCGTCGAGCGCGGCGGCGATCCGGCGGGCGCGCCGCGCGGTGTCGTCGGTGTCGGGCAGGTCCGGGCGCACCCGCCGCGCCCGGTCGAGGAACAGCGCCGTGGCCTCCCCGGCCGGTAGCCCCTCGACCGGCAGCGTCCGCTCCCCCGGCACCCCGAGCGAGACCCGACTGGTGGCCAGGACGTGCAGCCGGGGCAGCCGGGCGAGGAGGGCGTCGACGAGCGCGGCGACGGCGTCGCGCACGTGCTCGCAGTTGTCGAGCACGAGCAGGACGTCGCAGTCCCCGAAGCGCTCCCCGAGGCGGCCGGCCAGGCGGTCGAGGGGCGCGCGGGCGGGGTCGTCGCGGATGTCGCACGCAGCGAGCACGATCGACCAGAGGTCGTCACCGGGCGTGTGGGTCGCCAGCTCGACGACGCCGGCGACGGCGGGGGCGACGTCGGCGAGCGCCTCGGTCACGAGACGGGTCTTGCCACTGCCGCCCGGCCCGACGGCCGTGACCAGCCGTTCGCTGCCACACAACCGGCGCAGCGTCGTCAGCTCGGTGTCGCGGCCGACGAACGGCGTCGCGACCGACCGCACCCCCTCGGTCATGGCGGCAGTGTGATCGAGCGCGACCGCTCCCGTCACCCGTCGGGCCGACGAGGTCTGCCGATCGGCAGATGTTCCGCCCGTTCGGCTCACCCAGAGTGACCGATATCGGGCAGGGAGCCCGCCGACGCGAGGAGACCACGATGCGCTCGTCCACCGTCCTGCTCGCCGCGACGGTCGTCGCGGCGCTGCTCTACGTCGCCGGCGCCGGCGCGCTCGGCGCGCCGCCGGACGCCACCGCGTCCGGCGACGAGGTGGTCGCCTGGTTCGCCGCCCACGGCAGCGGCGTCCGCGCCTCCGTGTGGTGCCTGACGCTGCTGGTGCCGGCCGCCGGCACGCAGGTCGCCCTCATCCGGCACCGCCTGCCCGCCCCGTACCGCGACGTCTTCCTGGCCGGCGGCCTCACCTTCCTCGCCGAGACCGCGGTGATGGGCTGGCTCTGGTGCGCGCTGTCGTCCCACCCGGGATCGCTCGAGCCCGGCACGGCCCGGGCCCTGCTCGACGTGGCGTCGTTCTGGGGTCCGGTCCTGACCGGGTCGACGACGCTGATGCTCGGCGCCGTGGTGGCGGCCGCCGTCCGCGGCGCCGTCGCCCTGCCGCGCTGGCTCACCGTGCTCGGCGCGGTCGCTCTCGTCGAGCAGGCGATCGAGACGGTCACCGTGTTCGGCCGGACGGGGTTCACCGCCCCGGGCGGGCCGATGAACCTCTACCTCGGCGCGGTGCTGACGCTCGCCTGGTTCGTGGCGCTCGGCGTCGTGCTGGCGCGGCGCGGAGAGCGCGTCGGGGCCCCGGTCGCCGAGCCGGCACCGGCCCGGTGACGACCCGGGCCGGGTCCGGACCCACCGGGGGGCGGGTCCGGACCCGGTCCGGCGTGCGCCACGATCACGCGGTGGCACGGTGGCGGCGCAGCTTCCTGCGCGAGGTGAGGGCGGAGCTGATGCGCCTCGGGCTCTCGGCGTGCCCGGTGTGCGGCGCGAGCGAGCTGGAGATGCTCGCCCGGCCCCGCCTCCTGCGCGTCGGCGGACCGGGAGCGCAGGGCTGGCGGCGGCGCGCGGACGCCGACGAGGGGACCGACCACCTCATCGCCGTGCGCTGCGACCTGTGCGGGCACGAGCTGCTGTTCGACTCCGAGCGCTACCGCCGCAGCGGCGAGTCGGAGCTGGTCAGCGGCCCGGACGAGGACGACGACCGGCCGGGCGGCTGAGCGCCCCGGCCGTCAGAACGGGACCTGCGTCTCCAGCAGCCCCTCGGCCGGGGCCCGCCCCGAGAGGCGGCGGCAGAAGTCGACGGCGTCGTGGGACAGCTCGGGGCCGCCGGCGCCCCGGCTCCAGTGCCCGCCGGCCGGGCCGGTCAGCTCGAGGCGGAACGGCTGCCCGTGCCGGGACGCCCACTCCCCCACGACGTCGTCGACGAGGACGCCGTCGTGCTCCGGGGTCAGGTCGAGGGTCGCGCCGCAGGCGTCGGTGATGTCGATCCGGTGCATCCACGGATCGCGGGTCAGGATCGTCTCCCACAGGTAGCCCATGGTCCACACGTCGCCGGGCGCGCCGGTCATCGTCATGCGCCGCGTGAGCGACGACGCGCGGGCCCGGCTGCGGGCGGCCCGCGGTGCCCGCTCGGCGTAGGCCGCCGCGATCGTCGGGCCGTCCGTGTCCGCCCGCTCCTCGACCTGCAGGCCGGTGAGCTCGTCGATGAACTCGGTGCCGCGGCGCCTGCTGCGGACGGTCGCGGTGAGGTTCTGGCGCACCATCTCCCGCGTCGTCGCGATCATGTCGACCATGCCGAGGCAGTGCGCCGCGACGGCGCGCACGTCCCAGCCGGTGCAGACGGTCGGGGCGGCCCACTGGTCGGCGTTCAGGCCGGCGAGCAGCGCGGCGAAGCGCTCGTACTCGGTGGCGGCCAGCCGGTCGGCGGTGGGCCGGTCGAGCGTGGAGGTGCGTGGTGGTGTCCTCGCGACGGTGGTGGCGGCGGTGGTCATGACCCCTCCCGGAGAGGTGTGAGCGGTGGGCCCGGCAGGCCCGTGTTGTCGGCGTACATGTCGACGACGCGTGGCAGCAGCCGCCGCCAGCGCTCGCCGCCGGGGTCGTTGGCCAGCTGCTGGGAGACCATCGCCCCGACCAGGGCGGTGAAGATGTCGCGGTCGTCCGGGTCGCCCAGGCCGAGCCCCTCCAGCAGCCCGACGAGCTGCGCCATCACCGCGAGCGACGGGGCGTAGGCCTCGGGCGAGGGCCGGAACCCGGGCACCACGGCGGTGTCCATCAGCTGGTGACGGACGGGGTCGGCGACGGCGAAGTCGAAGTACGTGCGCGCCACCGCGAGCAGGACCTCGCGCGGCGCCTCCGGCAGGTCGGCGTACGCACCTCGCCCGACGGCCAGGTACTGCTCCCAGGCCTGCCCGAACATCGCGTCGATGATCGCGAGCTTCGACGCGAAGTGGCCGTACAGCGACGGCGCGCGCATCCCGATCCGCTCGGCGACCTCCTTGAGCGTCATCGCGGCGAGCCCCCGCTCCCGCGCGACCTCCCACGCCGCCTCGACGATCTCGAGGCGGGTCGCCTCACGACGTTCGGCGCGGCGATCACGCGTCGGCTGCCCTACCACGATTCGTAGTGTCGAACGGAGTTAGGCATGTCGTCGATCGGCCGGGCGGGTGACGCGGGGACGGCGATGACCCCGCGCCCGGGGCCGGGCGCGGGGTGCGGGGTGTGGCCGGGTCTAGTGGGCCGCCTGGTCCCAGGAGCGGCCGAAGCCCACCGACACCTCCAGGGGCACGTCGAGCTCGAAGGCCGCACCCATCTCGCGGCGGACCAGCTCGGTGACCTGCTCCTTCTCGTCGGCCGCGACCTCGAGCACGAGCTCGTCGTGCACCTGGAGCAGCATCCGCGAGCGCAGACCCTCGGTGCGCAGCGCCTGGTGCACCCCGAGCATCGCGACCTTGATGATGTCCGCCGCGCTGCCCTGGATCGGGGCGTTGAGCGCCATGCGCTCGGCCATCTCGCGCCGCTGGCGGTTGTCGCTCGTGAGGTCGGGCAGGTAGCGACGCCGGCCCAGGATCGACGAGGTGTAGCCGTCCTTGCGGGCCTGCCCGACGACCTGCTGCAGGTAGTCGCGCACGCCGCCGAACCGCGCAAAGTACTCCTCCATCAGCTCCTTGGCCTCGTCGGTGGAGATCCGGAGCTGGGCGGAGAGCCCGTAGGCGGACAGCCCGTACGCCAGGCCGTAGTTCATCGCCTTGATCTTGGCGCGCTGCGCGGGCGACACGTCGTCCTCGCCGACGCCGAACACCCGTGCCGCGGTGGCCGAGTGGAAGTCGTAGCCGGACTGGAACGCCTCGATCAGCGCGTCGTCGCGCGAGAGGTGCGCCATGATGCGCATCTCGATCTGCGAGTAGTCGACGGTCATGAGCTCGGCGAACTCGCCGTCGGCGGAGTCCGACCCGACGACGAAGGTGTCGCGGATGCGGCGGCCCTCGGCCGTGCGCACCGGGATGTTCTGCAGGTTGGGCTCGGTGGAGCTCAGGCGGCCGGTGCGCGCGATCGTCTGGTTGAACGTGGTGTGGATGCGGCCGTCGTCGCTGCACGCGTCGAGCAGACCCTTCACCGTCACCCGCAGCCGCGTCGCGTCGCGGTGCTCGAGGAGGTGCTCGAGGAACGGGTGGGGGTTCGACTCGTTGAGCGTCTGCAGCGCGTCGGCGTCGGTGGTGTAGCCCGTCTTGGTCCGCTTGGTCTTCGGCATCTGCAGCTCGTCGAACAGCACCACCTGCAGCTGCTTCGGCGACCCGAGGTTGATCTCCTTGCCGATGACGTCGTACGCCGACTGTGCCGCGGCCTGCACACGGGCGCCGAACTGCGACTCGAGGTCGTGCAGCGCGGTGATGTCCACCGCGACGCCGGCGGCCTCGAGGTCGGCCAGCACGGCCAGCAGCGGCAGCTCCAGCTCGGTGAGCAGGGCGGTGCCGCCGAGCTCGGCGAGGTCGGCGTCGAGCTTGTCCGCGAGGTCGGTGACCGCGCGGGCCCGCAGCATCTCGGCCTGCGCGAGCGCCGCGTCGGCCTCCTCCTCGCCGCCGTCGAGCGTGAGCTGCTCGCTCTCGCCGGCCGCCTCCTCCACCCGCAGCTCGCGGCGCAGGTAGCGCAGCGCGAGGTCGGCGAGGTCGAAGCTGCGCTCGCCGGGACGGGCGAGGTAGGCCGCGAGCGCGGTGTCGCTGGTGACGCCCTCGAGCCGCCAGCCGCGGGCCCGCACGGCGTGGCTCGGGCCCTTGATCTCGTGGCCGGCCTTCGGCAGGTCGGGGTCGGCGAGCCAGGCGGCCAGCGCCTTCTCGTCGCCCTCGTCGAGCGTCTCGACCGCGAGGTAGGTGGTCTCGCCGTCGGCGGCCGCGAGCGCGATGCCCTCGAGGTCGCCCGTGCCGTGCGCCCAGTGCCCCCGGAACGCGAGCCCGACCCGGCTGCCGTCGCGGGCGTGGTCGGCCAGCCAGTCGGCCACCGCGCCCGTCTCGAGCGCGGCGCCGCGGACCTCGAAGCCCTCCTCGGCCTCGGGCTCGGCCGCGGTGAGCGTGGAGAACAGCCGCTCGCGCAGGACGCGGAACTCCAGCTGGTCGAACAGCTGGTGCACCGCGTCGCGGTCCCACTGCCGCACCACGAGGTCGTCCGGGCCGGCGCCGATGCCCTCGACGTCGCGCACCAGCTCGGTGAGCTGGCGGTTGAGCACGACCGACGAGAGGTGCTCGCGCAGTGCGTCGCCTGCCTTGCCGCGGACCTCGTCGACGCGGTCGACCAGGGCGTCGAGCGACCCGAACTCGCGGATCCACTTCTGCGCCGTCTTCTCCCCCACCCCGGGGATGCTCGGCAGGTTGTCGCTCGGGTCGCCGCGCAGCGCCGCGAAGTCCGGGTACTGCGCCGGCGTCAGCGTGTACCGCTCCATGACCTGCTCGGGCGTGTAGCGCACGAGATCGGACACGCCCTTGCGCGGGTAGAGCACCGTGACGTCGTCGGACACGAGCTGGAACGCGTCGCGGTCGCCCGTACAGATCGACACCGTCATGCCCGCGGCCACCGCCTGCGTGGTGAGCGTGGCGATGAGGTCGTCCGCCTCGTAGCCCTCGACCTCGAGCACCGGGATGGCCAGCGCCGCCAGGATGTCCTTGATCAGGTCGATCTGGCCGCGGAACTCGTCGGGCGTCGAGGACCGGTTGGCCTTGTAGGCCGCGTACGTCTCGGCCCGGAACGTCTTGCGCGAGACGTCGAAGCACACCGCGACGTGCGTCGGCTCCTCGTCGCGCAGGAGGTTGATGAGCATCGACGTGAAGCCGTAGACGGCGTTCGTGGTCTGCCCGGTGGTGGTGTTGAAGTTCTCCGTGGGCAGCGCGAAGAAGGCCCGGTACGCCAGCGAGTGCCCGTCGAGCAGCAGGAGCCGCCCGCGCCCGCTCGCCGGGGCGTCCGGGACGGTCTCGGCCGGGACGGCGGATGACGGAGCGGTGCTGGTCGGAGCCACGTCCCGGAGTCTAGGCGCGACCCCCGACACACCCGGCCCGCCCGGGGAGCCCCGCCCCGACCGCCGCCCTACCCTGCGGGAATGACCAGTTCCCGGGCGCCCGAGTCGGCGGCGGTCCCCGACATCGAGGTGCAGTACCCCGACGAGCAGCTCGCCGCCAAGATGGGCATCGAGATCACGTCGTGGGAGCCCGACCGGGTCGTGGGCACCATGCCGGTGACGGGCAACCGCCAGCCGTTCGGCCTGCTGCACGGCGGCGCCAACGGCGTCCTCGCCGAGACGCTCGGGTCCACCGCGGCCGCCCTGCACGGGTGGCCGGAGCGCGCGCCGGTCGGCCTCGAGCTCTCGTGCACCCACCACCGCTCCGCGCTGGGCGGAACGGTCACCGGCGTCTGCACGCCGCTGTCGGTCGGACGCACGATCGGGACGTTCGAGATCGTGATCACCGACGACGAGGACCGCCGCGTCTGCACGGCGAAGCTCACCTGCGTCTACCGCTCGCGGCCGCCGGGCTCCGGGAGCTGAGACCTCCGCCCCTGGTCAGCGGGCCGGGGGCACGCTGCAATGGGCGGATGACCGCCACCCGTGCCCGGCTCGTCGGCCGGGACGCCGAGCGCGCGCTCGTCCGCCGCCGGGTGGCCGCGCTGGGCGCGGGGACGGGCGGCGCGCTGCTGGTCACCGGCGAGGCGGGGATCGGCAAGTCGCGCCTGCTCGCCGAGGTGGCCGACGCGGCGGCGACGGCGGACCGGCCCGTGCTCGCCGGGCGCGCGGTGCCCGGCGGCGGGGCATATCGGCCGGTGGCCGAGGCGCTGTCCGCTCCCCTGCGTGCCGGGCCGGTACCCGACACCGACCGGCTGCGGCCGTTCCGTCCCGCGCTCGCCCGGGTCCTGCCCGGGGCGTTCCCCACACCGTCCGACGCCGGGACGCCCGGCGCCGATCCCGCCGTCGTGCTCGGCGAGGGCCTGCTCGCGCTGCTCGCCGCGCTGCACGGCGACCGCGGCGCCGTCCTGGTGCTCGACGACCTGCACTGGGCCGACGCCGACACCCTCGACCTGCTGGTGTACCTCGCCGGCGCCGCCGCGGGGGCGGGCCTGCTGCTCGCGCTCGCCGCCCGCGACGACGAGCACGCCCCCGGCCTCGCGGCCCTCGGCGGGCACCCCGACGTCACGGTCGTGCCCCTGCGACGCCTCGACGCCGACGCGGTGGCCCGGCTCGCGGGCCGCCCCGACGAGACGACCCTGGCGGCGCTCCTGCGACGGTCCGAGGGCCTGCCGTTCCTCGTCGAGGAGCTGGTCGACGGCGGGACGGACACGCTCCCGGCGAGCTGGGCGACCCTGGTCGCCCACCGTCTCGCGGCCCTGCCGACGGCGGCCCGCACGGTGCTGGACGCGGCCGCCGTCGCCCCGGGCGACCCCGACCGCCTGCTCCTCGCGTCCGCCACGGGCGAGGGCGAGGAGACCGTCCTCGCCGGGCTGCGGGCGGGGGTCGCCGCGGGCCTGCTGACGGCCGCCGGCGGGCGCCTGACCTGGCGGCACGCCCTGACCCGCGACGCCGTCGTCGCCGCCCTGTTCCCCGGCGACCGGGAGGACCTGGCCGGGCGCCTCGCCGCGGCCCTGGAGTGCCGCGACGGACCGGGTGACCGGGAGGTCGCCGCGCAGTGCCACGCCGACGCGGGCGACCACCGCCGGGCCACCGGGCTCCTGCTCGACCTGGCCCGCCGGGACGCCGACCGCGGCGCGCTCGGCCACGCCGAGGAGCTGCTGGCGCGTGCCGACGCCCTGGGCACGGCCCCGGGCGCGGTGGCCCTCGAGCGGGTCCGGGTGCTGACGCTGCGCGGCGCGGCCGCCGACGCGCTGGCCGTCGGGGACGCGGCGCTCGACGCCGGGGTGGTGACCGGCGACGAGCACGCGGAGCTCTGTCTGCGCCTGGCCCGCGCCGCGGTGCTGGGCGGGCGCTACGCCGAGGCCGCGCAGCGGGTGGCCGGGATCGGGCGGCCCGGTGACCACCGCGCGCTCGTGATCGCCGCCGACGCCGCGTTCGGGGCCGGCGACGTCGCCGCCGCGAGCGGGTGGGCGCGGGCGGCGGTGGATGCCGCGGAGGGGGCCGCGGAGGGCACTCCCGAGGGCGCGGCGACCCTCTGCGAGGCGCTCCTCGTCCTCGCACGCTGCGGGCTGGCCGACCCGGACGTCGACGGGATCGCGCTCACGAGCCGCGCGGCCGCGGTCGCGGCCGCGCACGGCCTGACGCCGTGGCGCGTCGAGGCGCTCTTCCACCTCGGGGCGCGCCGGATGAGCGCGGGTGACGCGAGTGCCCCCGACCTCGCGCGGGCGCGTGACCTCGCCGAGCGCCACGGCATGCTCGCCCGTGCCGCCCAGGCCGACCTCCTGCTCGCCGACGCGGCGCTGCACGTCCACGGCCCGCACGCCGCCCTCGCGATCCTCCGCCCGGCGATCGAGCGGCTCGCCCGGCTGCGCCTGTCGACGCTGCTCGGCACCACCGAGCTGTTCGCGGCGGCGTCGTGCGCGCTGATCGGGGACCGCGCCGGGGCGGACAGCATGCTCACGGCGTCGCGGAGCCGCCCGGACCTCCCGGCCGACGTGGCCGTCATCGGCCCGCTCGTGCCGGCACTGACCGCCCTGCTGGCCCACGACCTGGAGCGTGCGACGGCCCTCGCCGACCGCGCCGTGACCCCGGCGCTCACCCATCGCAGCGCCGCCCCCATCCCCTTCTACGGTCTCTGGCCGCTGCTGCGGACCCTGCGCGCCGACCGCGACGCCGAGGCCCGCGACGGCCTGCGCGGCCACCCCGTCCTCCTCGCCCTGCCCAACCGCGCCGCGCTCGTCTACGCCGACGCGATCGCGGCGGGCCGCGACGGCCGCACCGAGGACGCCGACGCCCTCGCCGCGGCGGCCGCCGCCGACCTCGCGGACTGGCCGTGGTGGCACCGGCTCCTGCGCACGATCGTGCTCGAGGCGCAGGTGCGCGACGGGTGGGGCGACCCGGTGCCCGCCCTGCGCGCCGACCTCGCCGTCCACGAGCAGGGCACCGACGCCGGCGCCCGCGCGCTGGCCCGCACGTGCCGCGACCTGCTCCGGGCGGCCGGCGCGCCCACCCGCCGCTCGGGCGACGGGGTGCCGCCGGACCTGCGTCGCCTCGGGGTGACGGCGCGGGAGGCCGAGGTCCTGGCGCTCGTCGCCGAGCACCGCACCAACGCCGACATCGCCACCCGGCTGCACCTCTCGACCCGCACCGTCGAGACCCACGTGGCGCGGCTGCTGGCCAAGACCGGCACGACGGACCGCGCCGGGCTGCGGGCGTGGGCGTTGGATCCGTAGTCGGTACGGACGTCGTCGGGGCCCCCGCGCCCGAGGCTCGGGGCCATGGAACACACAGCGCACACCCCCCACGTCCTCGTCGTCGGCGCCGGCCCCGCGGGCCTGGCCACCGCCCTCTCCGCCGCGCGCCACGGCGCGCGGGGGTTGCTCGTCGAGCGGCACCCGACGACCTCGATCCACCCCCGGGCCTCGGGGCTCAGTACGCGGACCATGGAGATCTTCCGGGCCTGGGGCGTCGCCGACGCCGTCCGCGCCGCGAGCTCGACGGTCATCGCCCGCAGCGCCACCGGCGTCACCCTGGCCGACGGCGAGCTCACCGAGAGTTCCCTGGGCTTCCCCGTCCCCCGCGAGGCGCTCGCCGTCAGCCCGTCGTTCCCGGCCTGCTGCGCGCAGGACCACCTCGAGCCGATCCTGCTCGACGCTGCCCGCCGCGCCGGGGTCGACGTCCGGTTCTCCACCGAGCTCACCGACCTCGTCGTCGACGACGACGGAGGCACCGCACGGCTCCTCGACCGCGACACCGGCCGCACGACGACGGTGCGCAGCCGCTTCGTCGTCGGCGCCGACGGGCCGCGCAGCCGGGTGCGCACGGCCCTCGGCATCGGCACCGAGCCGATCGGCGGCCTGGGCCCGGCGATGCAGGTGCTCTTCCGTGCCGACCTCTCGGCGGTCCTCGACGGGCCCCGCCACGCCCTCTACTGGCTCAGCCACACCGAGGCCTCGGGACTGCTCATCGCCTTCGGCACGGAGGGCGGCACCGACCGCTGGGGCTTCGCCCGTCAGGACCCGTCCGCCGACGACCGCGCCGGCGACGACGCGTACTGGACCCGGCTGCTGCGCCTCGCCACCGGCGTGCCGGACCTGCGGCCGGACTTCCTGGGCACCGCGTCCTTCGACCTCGCCGCCGAGCTCGCCACCACCACCCGCGCCGGCGCGGCGTTCCTCGTCGGCGACGCCGCGCACCGGATGACGCCGGTCAACGCGGTCGGGCTCAACACCGCCGTCCACGACGGCCACGGCCTGGGCTGGAAGCTCGCGTGGGTCGCCCGGGGACAGGCGGGCGAGGCGCTGCTCGACAGCCACGTCGCCGAGCGCGGGCCGGTCGGCGAGCGCAACGCCCGCCGCTCGACGCGTCCCGGGGTGCCCGACCCCGCCGACGGGATGGTCGGCGACCTCGGGTCCCGCTACGGCTCCCCGGCGCTCGTCGACCCGGCGGAACTGCGGGCGGACCCGGGCGAGCGGGCCCCGCACGTCTGGGTCCGGCACGCGGGCCGGCGGTGCTCGATGCTGGACCTGTGGGACGGGCGCCTGACGCTCGTCACCGCGTCCGACGCCTGGCGCCGGGCGGCGGGCGTGGTCGGCCTCGCCGCCCCGGTCCTCGACGACCCCGACGGCCGCCTCGCCCGGGCCTACCGGCTCGACGCCGGCGGCGCGGTCCTCGTCCGTCCCGACGGCTACGTGGCCTGGCGTGCCGAGACCGTGACCGTCGACCCCGCCGCCACCCTCCGCACCGCCGTCGCCGAGACCCTGGGGCTCGCACCGGGAGGAGCGAACGGGCGGTTCGCTGCGTCTACGCGCCCGAACTCCCCGTTCGTTCCCGGGCGGGGCGAGCCGGTCCCGATCTCCTGACGGATCTTTCCACGCCACGCGGAGCAGCGCGCTGCGCCGGACGCCGAACCCCTCCGTTCGTGCCGGAGGGGGCGGGCCTCAGCTCACGCCCAGGTAGGCGTCCTGGATGGTCGGGTCGGCGAGGAGGTCGGCGCCCGTGCCGGAGCGGGTGACCTCGCCGGTCTCGAGGACGTAGGCCTGGTGGGCGAGGCCGAGGGCCTGGGTGGCGTTCTGCTCCACGAGCAGGACGGTGGTGCCCTGGCGGTTGATGTCCTCGATCACGCGGAAGATCTGCGCGATGAACTGCGGCGCGAGGCCCATCGAGGGCTCGTCGAGCAGCAGCAGCCGCGGCCGGGCCATGAGTGCGCGGCCCATTGCGAGCATCTGCTGCTCGCCGCCCGACAGCGTGCCGCCGGTCTGGGAGCGGCGCTCCTTGAGCCGCGGGAACAGCTCGAAGACGCGGTCGAGGTCGTCCGCGAACTCCTTGCTGCGACGGTCGGAGCGCAGGTAGGCGCCCATGTCGATGTTCTCGGCGACGGTCATGCCCGGGAAGATCCCGCGGCCTTCGGGCACCTGGCTGATCCCCCGCTTGACCCGCAGGTCGGCGCGGATCGCGGTCAGGTCGTCGCCCTCGAAGCGCATCGACCCCGACGCCAGGCCGAGGATCCCGGAGATCGCCTTCATCGTCGTGGTCTTGCCCGCGCCGTTGGCGCCGATGAGGGCGACGATCTGGCCCTCCTCGACGCGCAGGGAGATCCCCCGCAGCGCCTGGATGCGCCCGTAGGCGACGTGCACGTCCTCCAGCTCGAGCAGGCTCACGCGTGCCCCTCCCCCGACTCCGCCCGGGACGGGGTCGCCTCGTCGATCGCCCCGCCCAGGTATGCCGAGATCACCGCCGGGTCGCGCCGGACCTCGTCGGGCAGCCCGTCGGCGATCTTGCGCCCGAAGTCGAGGACGACGAGCCGGTCGGTCACGCCGAGGACCACGCGCATGTCGTGCTCGACGATCACCACGGTGTAGCCGTCGTCCCGGATCTTCAGGATGAGCTCGGAGAGCGCGTCCTTCTCCGTCGCCGAGAAGCCGGCCGCGGGCTCGTCGAGGCAGAGCAGCTTCGGCTCGGTGGCGAGCGCGCGGGCGATCTCGAGGCGCCGCTGGTAGCCGTAGGGCAGCGCCGTCGCCTTGTCCGCGGCACGGTCGGCGATGCCGACGAACTCCAGCAGGGCCATCGCCTTCTCGACGGCCTCCTTCTCCTCGCGCCGGTGCCGCGGCAGGCGCAGCAGCGCCCCGGGCACCGACGTGCGGTGGCGCGCGTCGGCGCCGACGACGACGTTCTCCAGCGCGGTCATCGCGCCGAAGAGGCGGATGTTCTGGAACGTGCGGGCAACGCCCTCCTGGATGATCCGGTAGCGCTTCATCCTCGCGAGCGACCGGCCTTCGAGGCGGATGTCGCCGGTCGTCGGCCGGTAGACGCCGGTCATGATGTTGAAGCAGGTGGTCTTGCCGGCGCCGTTCGGGCCGATCAGGCCGAGGATCTCGCCGCGCTTGACGTCGAAGGTGACGTCGTCGAGCGCCGTCAGCCCGCCGAAACGGACCGTCAGCGCGTCGACCGCCAGCAGCGTCTCGCCCTGGGCGACCGAGGACACGCGCCGCGGGGCCACCGACGACGCCACCGCTGCGTCGTGCGCGGCGCGCTCGGTCGCGTCCATGTGCTCGAGGGACTCGAGGATGCCCTCCCCCGGGTCGCCGTCCAGCCGCGTCGGCTCGGTCATTCGCCACCTCCCCGCGGCGAGGTGCCGGCGTGGTCGTCGGGCGTGGTCTCGGCCAGGTCCCCCCGAGCCTTCGAGGACGCCGTCAGCCCGCTCGGGGCGACGGCCGCCCCGGCCCCGAACAACTTCTGGTACGCCTGGCGGCCGTAGGCCAGCAGGTGCTGGCGCATGCCCAGGATGCCCTGCGGACGGAAGATCATCAGCACGATCAGCGCGATGCCGAAGACGAGGAAGCGGTACGTCGGCTCGAACTGGAACCGGTCGGGGATGTAGGAGACGAGGAACGCGCCGACGATCACCCCGACCTTGTTGCCCTGCCCACCGAGGACGACCGCGGCGAGGTAGAGCGTCGAGGTGGTGATGTCGAAGCGCTGGTTGTTGACGTAGCCCACCTGCGCGGCGAACAGCGTCCCCGACAGGCCGCCTACCGCGGCGCCGATCGCGAACGCCCAGATCTTGAACCGGTAGGTCGGGACGCCCGACAGCTCGGCGGCGTCCTCGTCCTCGCGCACGGCGATCCACGCGCGCCCGACCCGCGAGCGCTCGAGGTTCCCCATGAAGAGCAGGACGATCACGATGATGATCACCGCGAGCCAGTAGAAGCCGAGGGCGTCGGTCTGGCTGAAGATCGGCGTGCCGTCCGGGAAGTCGCCGCCGGGCCGCGCGATGTTCTGGAAGCCGCGGTTGCCGCGCAGCGGGTCGACGTTGTCGGCCAGCAGCCGCACGATCTCGCCGAACCCCAGCGTCACGATCGCCAGGTAGTCACCGCGCAGCCGCAGCGTCGGCGTCCCGAGGATGACCCCCGACAGCATCGTGACCAGCATCGCGATCGGCACGATGACCAGCCACGGGTAGCGCACCCCGAGCTCGGAGTCCGGGCTCGAGAGCAGCGCCGCGGTGTAGGCGCCGATGGCGAAGAAGCCGACGTAGCCCAGGTCCAGCAGGCCGGCCTGGCCGATGACGACGTTGAGCCCGATCGCGATCAGTGCGAACACCGCCGCGTTGAACAGCGAGATCGGGAAGTCGGTGTACGGCTCGGTCGTGATGATCGGCGGGTTCAGTACCGGCAGGGCCATCAGGAACAGCACGACGGGGACCATGTAGCCCCACTGCGCCGGCCGGCTCTGCGCGTTCCACCAGTGCGAGACCGTCTGCATGCGCTCTCTCACGCTCGCGCCCTCGCCAACGACTCGCCCAGGATGCCCGTGGGCCGGAACATGAGGATGAGCACCAGGAGGACGAACGCGACGACGTCGCGCCAGTCGCCGCCGAACAGGCTCTGCCCCCAGTTCTCGACCACGCCCAGGATCAGGCCACCGAGCAGGGCGCCGCGCAGGTTGCCGATGCCGCCGAGCACCGCGGCGGTGAACGCCTTGATGCCCAGCAGGAAGCCGCCGTTGTAGACCGCGCCCTGCGGGATGGTCATGAGGTAGAAGAGCCCGGCCACGCCGGCCAGCAGCCCGCCGACCAGGAACGTGATCATGATGACCCGCTCCCGGTTGACGCCCATGAGCGTCGCGGTCGCCGGGTCCTGCGCGACCGCGCGGATGCCGCGGCCGAGGCGGCTGCGGTTCACGAACTGGTCGGCGATCACGAACATCGCGATCGAGGCCAGGATGATCGTGAGCTGCAGGTTCGTCACCGGGGCGCCGAAGACGGAGAACAGCGGCTCGGGGGGCAGCAGGCGGATGGTGCCCTCGGGGTTCGACCCGCGCCAGATGCGGATGACCTGCTGGATCGCGAACGAGGCGCCGATCGCGGTGATGAGGAAGGCCAGGCGCGGCGCGTTGCGCCGCCGCAGCGGGCGGTACGCGACCCGTTCCAGCCCGACGGCCGCCAGGCCCGAGACGACCATCGCCACCAGTCCCGCCAGGACCAGGTCGAGGATGATCGCGGGCAGCGGCAGGTTCGGCAGGGCGCCGGGGGTGAACCCGAGCGCCAGGAACGTCAGGTACGTGCCGAACACCCCGAGCACGAAGATCTCGGAGTGCGCGAAGTTGATCAGCTGGAGCACGCCGTAGACCAGCGTGTACCCGAGCGCCACCAGCGCGTAGATGCTGCCGTACGCCAGGCCGTTGATCGTGTTGGCCCAGAACCGGTCGAGGAACAGGCCGACGTCGAAGTTGATCCAGGGCTCGGCGTGCACGATCAGCGGCGCGGCGTGCGCCCCGTGCGCGAGGGCCAGATCGAGGACGGTGCTGATGACGCGCTCCTGCGGGTGCGTCGGGCGCCCACGGCGGTGGGCACGGGAGTGGGGGCACGGCAGTGTCGGACGGACCGCCGCGGGGCGGCAACACGGGGGCGCTCGGGACGACGTGGCCGTCACCGGGTGCGACAGCCGACGGCCGCGCCCCCGCGCGACGGTGCGCGGGGACGCGGCCGGGGCCCGTCAGGTCGTGCGCGTCAGCCGATCTGGCTGTCGGTGACGATCTGGTTGCCGTTCACGCGGTACATCCAGACCGGGGTGTTCGTCAGCTCGCCCGTGGGGCCCCACTGGAACCGCTTGGTGAGCCCCTGGCCGTTGTAGCCGCGGACGAAGTTCAGCAGGCCCGCCCGGTCGGCGATCCCGCTGTCGAGACCGCGCAGCAGGATCGTCGTGACGTCGTACGACTCCGCCGAGTAGGTCTGCGGCGGGCTGCCGAAGGCCTGCTGGTAGGCGCTCGAGAAGGCCGTGAAGCCCTCCTGCGGGACGCACGGGCAGGACAGCAGCGTGCCGTTGGCCGCACCGGCCGCGTTGACGACGTACTGCTCGTCCTTCACGCCGTCGGGGCCGATGAAGGTCGTCTGCACGCCGGCGTCGCGCAGCTGCTGGACCAGCGGCGCGGCCTCCTGGTAGTAGCCCGAGTAGAAGATCGCCTGCGGCGCCTGCTGCTGGACCTGGCCGATGACGGCCGAGAACTCGCGCTGGTTGGTCTTCACGTCGACCTGGCAGCTCGCGACGTTCGGGCCGAGCACCTGGTTGACCTGCTGCGCGAGGCCGATGCCGTAGTCCGAGTCGTCCTTGATGACGCAGACCTTCTGGGCGTTGAGGCGCCCCTGGATGTAGCGCGCGACGGCCGGGCCCTGCACCGCGTCGTTGCCGAGTCCGCGGAAGAAGTTCGTCCACCCGTTCTGCGTCAGGCCGGGGTTGGTGGCCGACGGGGTGATGTTGACGATGCCGGCCGCGTTGAGGGCCGGGCCGACCGCGCGGGACTCGCCGGAGAACGGCAGGCCCACGATGCCGAGGACGGCCGGGTTGTTGATCAGTGCCGTGGTCGGGCCGACGGCGGTGTCCGGCGTGCCGCCGGTGTCCGCGCGGACCAGCGTCACCTGGCAGTTGGGGTTCGCCTGGTTGTGCTGGTCGACCGCGAGCTGGGCCGCGTTCACGATCGCGATGCCGAGCGCGGCGTTCTGGCCCGCGATGGTGCCGGCGTAGCCGATGGACGTGCCCGGGGCGCAGCGCCCCTGCCCGTTGCCGGCCGGCAGGGCCGCGTCGGTGGGCTGGCTGGGCGCGCCGGCCGCAGGCCCGCCGCCCTGTTGCTGCCCGCCCCCCTGGTTGGCGCAGCCGCTGAGCACCAGCGCGACTGCTGCCACGAGCGCGCCCGCGGCTGCGAGCCGTCGTCGGAACACGTCCACCTCCGTCGTCACGAGTCGTCGATCCACGACGGGGTCCGCATGATCTCGCTCGCCCGGTCGGGTGTGGAAGGTATAGGCGTGTGCGCGCTCCGGCGCAAGCGCCTACACCGTCGTATTCGGACCGTAACGCCCGAACTCGCGGAGATCTCCGAGGGAGATCCTCCGGGTGGCGGTGGGGCGGATCAGTCGGCGGGGCCGACCACCGACCACTGGCCGCCCTGCACGCGGTAGATGGTCACCGCGTCGGTGCTCACGTCGCCGAAGCGGTCGAACGACAGCGGCCCGGTGATGCCGTCGCCGTGGAAGCCCTGGACCGCCCGGACCATCTCCGGCCGCAGGGCGGCCGACCAGTCGCGGTCCTCGCCGAGCGTCCGGACAGCCGAGTCGATCAGGACGTTCGCGGCATCGAAGGTGAACGCGCCGTACGAGCCGATCGCCTCGGGGTAGCCGGCCTGTCGGTAGGCGTCGACGAACTCGCGGGCCGCCGGCAGCGTCTCCGGGGGCGGACCGACCGAGGTGCCGAGGTCGCCCTCCCGACCACCCGCGGTGACGTAGCCGGGGTTGACCACGCCGTCGCCGCCCATCACCGGGACGCGGACGCCGGCCGCCGCGAGCGCCGCCGAGAGCGGACCGCCCTCGGGGTACTCGCCGCCGTAGAAGACGGCGTCGGGCGACGCGGCGGCGACGGCCGCGACGACCCGGGCACGGTCCCCGCCCGGCGGTGCGCTGATGCGCGCGGCCACCTCGCCGCCCTCGGTGACCAGCTGCTTGGCGAACTCCTCGGCGATCCCCTCGCCGTAGGTCTTGCCGTCGGACACCACGGCGACGCGGCGTTTGTCCTCGGCACGCGTGAGGTAGGTCGCGGCCGCCGGGCCCTGGACGGCGTCGGTGGCGACCGTGCGGAAGAACGTCTGGTACTGCCGCAGCGGCGCGGTGACGGCGTTGGCGCCGCGCGTCAGGGTGGTCGCGGTGCTGCCCGGCGAGATCTGCACGACGCCGGCCTCGCCCAGCACCGGCTGGACGGCCTGGGCCACCGACGAGTTGAAGGGGCCGAGCACCCCGACGATCGACGGGTCCCGGGCGAGGGTCGCGGCCGCGGCGGCACCGGTGGCGGGGTCCGCGCGGTCGTCCTGGCTCTGCACCGCGAGGTGGTAGCCGGGCACGGCGCAGCGGGCGTTGGCCTGGGTGACCGCGAGGTCCGCGGAGTTCTTCATCCCGAGGCCGACCGACGACAGCTCGCCCGACAGCGGCGCCACCAGGCCGACGACGAGCGTGCCGCGGCTGGTGTCGCAGTCGCCGCCGGTGCCCGAGAGCCGACCCGCACCGCCGCACCCGGCGGCGAGCAGCGCCACCGCGGTGGCCAGCACCGCCACCGTCCCGCGGAGATGACCTCGCACCCGCCTCGACCCCCTGCCGTGATGCCCTGCCGCCGTGCCCTGCGCCTGCCCGGCGAGGGCCCACGGTAGGTCACGGTCGAGTGACGGCCGCGCGGGGGACGGTGCGCGTGCACCCGGCCTGCTCAGCGACGACACCCACCGACGGAGCAGTGGTCGTCATCCGTGCGGACCAGCCGCACGGTGGGCGATCAGCCGAACGTCTCGATCACGGCGTCGGCGACGGCCCGCATGGTGGTGCGTCGGTCCATCGCGGTGCGCTGGATCCAGCGGAACGCGTCCGGCTCGGTCATCTTCTTCTTCGCCTGGAGCAGGCCCTTGGCGCGCTCCACGGCCTTGCGGGTCTCCAGGCGGTCGGTCAGCCCGGCGACCTCGGCCTCCAGGGCGGTGACCTCGGCGAAGCGCGACGCGGCCAGCTCGATGGCGGGCACGACGTCGGTCTTGGAGAACGGCTTGACCAGGTAGGCCATCGCACCGGCGTCACGCGCGGACTCGACGAGCTCGCGCTGGCTGAACGCGGTGAGCATGACGACCGGGGCCAGGCGCTCGCCGGCGATCGCGCGCGCGGCCTCGAGCCCGTCGGTGCCGGGCATCTTGATGTCCATCATGATCAGGTCGGGCCGCAGCTCCCGGGCGAGGCGCACGGCCTGCTCGCCGTCGCCGGCCTCGCCGACGACCTCGTAGCCCTCCTCGCGGAGCATCTCCACGAGGTCGAGCCGGATGAGCGCCTCGTCCTCGGCGACGACGACCCGCAGGGTCGTGGGCGTCGCGCCCTCCGCAGCAGCCTCGGTCTCGCTGATCGTGTCGGCCGACTGGCTCATGAGCGGCTCCTCCTCGCGCGTCATCGCGTCATCCCCTCCGGACGGCGCGGCGCTGCGGATCGCCCCGGGACAGTCGGCCCGCCCCCACACCGTCCGGGCAGGCCGTTTCGATTCAGGAGACTACCTGCGGCGACGGCCCGCGCCGATCGTGACGCTTGCCTCGCGAGGGGCGCGTAACGCCCGTCGCGTCGGTGCCCTCGGTGGGATTCGAACCCACACTGCATGGATTTTGAGTCCATCGTCTCTGCCGATTGGACTACGAGGGCCCGCCGTCTGGTCTAACAACTGCCTGAGCAGAGCCAGACGGCCTCGGAGGAGCATAGACAGACCCACGCGGGGGGCACGTGCCGCCACCGCGCGCGGGAGAGCGTTGTCGGTGCTCGGTGCGACGCTTCGCCGTGTATCCCCAGGAGACGGTCGCGCTCGCCATGGCCCTCCGGTCGTCAGGGCTCGACGCCACGGCGATCGGCAGGAGTCTCGGGGTACCCAAGAGCACCGTGCAGTACTGGTGTCGCGGCGGCCGGGGTCCCGATCGCCGGACCCGAGCCGAGGACTGCCTGCGGTGCCGTGGGGCGTCGCTCGACGAGCACCAGTACGCGTTCCTGCTCGGCCACTACCTCGGTGATGGCCACATCAGCAGAGCCACGGGGTCGGTCTTCGCGTTGTCGATCTACTGCACCGACGACTACCCGGGGGTGTCGGCCGAGGTCCAGGAGGCGGTCAGGGCGGTCATGCCGATCTCACGCGTCCACGTCGTGGCACGGACGGGATGTCACGCCGTCAAGAGCTACACCAACCACTGGCCGTGCCTCTTCCCGCAGCACGGGCCAGGCATGAAGCACACCCGGCCGATCGTGCTGGAGCCGTGGCAACAGGAGATCGTCGACCGCGAACCCGGCCGGCTGCTCCGCGGCCTGTTCCACTCCGACGGGTGCCGCATCACCAACTGGGCGTCGAAGCAGACGCCGGACGGTCCGCGGCGGTACGAGTATCCGCGGTACTTCTTCTCCAACAAGTCGCTCGACATCCTCCGTCTCTGCGCCGACGCCCTGGACGCCCTCGGGATCGCCCACCGCCGACCGCGGTGGGACATGATCTCGGTCGCTCGGCGCGCCGCGGTCGCACGTCGGACGAGTTCGTGGGGCCGAAGTACTGATCAGGCCGTGGCCACCCGGGTCCGCCGGCGCACGACGGCGCCCACCCCGAACCCGATGGTCGCGGCCACGAGGTGCCCCACGCTCGTGAAGTCGGGCACCGCCCCGGACCACGACGCGTCGAGCAGCGGCCAGCCCAGGAGCACGACGGCGCCGGCGAGCCGCCACCACCGCGGCAGCAGCACCACCGCGGCCGCGGCGGCGGCCTGGGCGCCGTAGCTGACGCCGACGTCGGGACCGGTGAGCACCGCCGCGGGGTAGCGGCCGGCGTCGACGGCGACACCGATCACCACGGCGGTGAGGGCCGTCGCGCCGACGTGCCCGCCGAGGAACGCGGCCGCCGCGGCCCCGAGTCCGTGCCGGGCCTCGAGCCACCACAGCGCGACGCCGACGCCGATCCCGACGATGAGCACCGTGCCGACGGTGACGCCCGGGGTGTTGCCGAGGAAGAAGACGCTCGTGGCGATCGCGCCGACGGGGTGGTCGCCCAGGTTGGCGACGTTGGTGCTGCTCCACGCCCGCGCCGCGGCGAAGGTGCCGGTGAGCGCCAGGACCAGCTGGACCGCGACGAGGACCAGGAGGAACGCCACGGTCACCGGCCCGCGCCGGACGTAGGCGCCCACACCCCCAGGTTCCCACCGCCGTGCGTCGGGCGCGGTGAGGACCGGGTAGGGCCGCGTCAGCCGGCGGTCGCCCCGGTCCCGACGTCGAGGTGCGTGACGATCACGAGCGCGTCGCGCAGCAGCACCGTCACCGGCGTGCTGTCGACGACGGCGGCGAGCTGGCGGCGGGCGTCGGCGTCGAGGTCGGCCGCGAGGACGACCCGGCGGTGCAGCACCGGCGGCGGCCCTGCCTCGAACGACACCTCGACGGTCACCGCGCAGCCGGGCACGTCCCAGCGCCGCAGGAAGGTGCGCACCGACATGGCGGTGCAGGCCGACAGCGACGCCGAGAGCAGGCCGAAGGACGTGGCACCCTCGACCGGCGCGTCGTCGGCGGGCACGAGGCAGTCGAGCGCCAGTCCGTTGACGTCGATCGCGACCGTCCGGCCGTCGCCGTCGGGCAGGTGGCCCCGGGCCCACACCGCGGGTGCGTCCATGGGCCCAGCCTGCCACCTGGGCCCGCTCAGCCCCGGCGCAACCGGGCCAGCGACTCGCGTCGTTCCTGCTCGCTCTCCCCGCCCCAGACGCCGTAGGGCTCGGCGACGCGGTGGGCCCAGTCGCGGCACGGTTCCCGCACGGGGCACGACGCGCAGATCCGCGCCGCGGCGGCGACGCGTTCGCTGCGCGACGGGTCGCGCTCGCCGTCCGGGTGGAAGAAGAGCTCGGAGTTCATCCCGCGACAGGCGGCGTGGACCTGCCAGTCCCAGTGATCGGTGATCGCCCACGGGAGCCGCGACACATCAGCCATTGATGCACACCTCCTACCGACCGTCGTACACCTCGGCACCGACGGTCGGTGTGAGATCCCCGTCTCCCCGGCGAGGGGGTGTACCGCGAGACGGTCGAGCGGGTTCGGCTCAGGCCGCGGCAGCCGCCGGTGCCGCGGGGGCGCCCTGCGGGCGGCGACGGCCGGCGCCGGAGAGCCCGTGGGAGACCGCGGACGGCCACCGGAACGGCCGCCACCGGTCGAGGGGCACCTCGAGCCGGTCGGCCACGGCCACGAGCGCGGCCGGGTTGTGGGTCAGCCCGCAGTGGCTGCCCGGCACGACGACGTTCTCGCAGAGATCACCGTCGTCCTGTCGGCAGCCGTCGCCGTGCAGCAGACCGTCGTAGGGCGAGTACACGGCGACCGACCGGACCGACACGGGCCGGCGGACGGCCTCGATGACCTCGTCGGTGCGTTCGGAGAAGCCCCAGTGCCGGTCGGCGGCGCGGAACGCGCCGGTCACCCGGTTGATCTCGGCCTCGGGCCGCCAGGGCGAGCCGAGGCAGACGATCCGCTCGACGGCGTCCGGGCGCACCTGCGCGAGCCAGCGGGCCATCAGCCCGCCCAGGCTCCAGCCCACGATGGCCACCGGGCGACCGTGCCGTGCGTGGACGTCGTCCAGGCGCTCGAGCAGC
This sequence comes from Actinomycetospora chlora, assembly GCF_039542135.1. Lineage (NCBI taxonomy): Bacteria > Bacillati > Actinomycetota > Actinomycetes > Pseudonocardiales > Pseudonocardiaceae > Actinomycetospora > Actinomycetospora chlora. The sequence continues at coordinate 31,235 of NZ_BAABHO010000046.1, read as the reverse complement.
CCGTCCAGGATCGCGTCGGTGAATCCGTGGTTGATCCCGAGGGTCCAGCGGTGCGTGTGGAAGCCGCGCGAGCGCAGGTGGGCGCGCATCGCGGCGGTGGTGATGTCGCTCGTCATGAAGCCGGGGATCACCAGGACCGGCCGGCCGTCGCCGCGACCGCCGTCGGGCACGAAGTGCCGCACGGTGTGCCACGCGACGGTCTCGAGCGCGGCGCGTCCCAGGTCGGTGGCCGTGAGCCACCAGGAGGGGAACGGGAGGGAGGTGACCCCGGGTGTGGAGCCTGCTTCGAGATCCGGGCACCGCTCTGGTGCCGGTGTGGGGGCGTCCATCACGACCACCTCCTCGCCCCGGACACCGCCTCGACGCGGTCTCCGGACGACCACGAATTACCCGGTGCCCCGGCCGGACAACCACGTCGTCCGGTGTCCCGGGTCGAGCCCTCCCCGATCGAGGGGGTGAGCTGCCGTTCGTCGTGCGGCGAGGCCCATCGGACTCTCCGGCGGACACCGCTCCCCCGTTCTGGGCAACGGTCCCTTGCGCCGTCCGGCCGTGCCGGCGACGCTGCGTGCACAGCACGGCACGGAGGGTCGGGGGGCCATGGACGAGGGTCGCGAGGTCGCGTACGACCCCGTGCACGCGCGCGTGGAGATCCGCCACGACGGCGTCGTCACCGGGTTCGTGGAGTTCGGGCTGCGGGCCGACGCGGCGGTGCTGGTGCACACGAGCGTGGCCGACGCCGACGCGCCGGCGCTGATCGACGGCGCGCTCGCCCTGCTGCGGGCCCGCGGGTTCCGCATCGTGCCGCTCTGCCCGCGCGTGCGGGCCCACCTGCTGGCGCACCCCGCGCAGCAGGTGGGCGTCGACACCCGGTTCCTCGACGGTGACCGCCCGCCGCAGCGCCTGGCCGCGGCGGGCTGACCGTCAGAAGTACGCGCGCGTGACGAGGTCGGCGACGCACGCCGGCTTGGGCGAGCCGTCCACCTCGATGGTCACCCGCGTGACGAGCTGGAGCCCGCCGTCGCCGACGTCGGTGGCATCGACGAGCGTCGACCGCGCGCGGACCCGCGTCCCCGAGCGCACCGCCGAGGGGAACCGGACCCGCTCGAGCCCGTAGTTCAGGCCCATCCGCGTGCCCTCGACGCGCCGCAGGCCGTCGAGCAGCAGCGGGACCAGCGAGAGCGTCAGGAACCCGTGGGCGACGGTCGCGCCGAACGGCCCCGCCGCGGCCCGCTCGGGGTCGACGTGGATCCACTGGTGGTCGCCGGTGACGTCGGCGAAACCGTCGATGCGGTCCTGGCCGATCTCGAGCCAGTCGCCGGGTCCGAGCTCGCGGCCCAGCGAGGCGAGGAGCTCCTCGCGTCCGTGGAAGGTCTCCATGGGGGTTGTTCTACAGGCGTGCGGCCCGGATCGCGTCGACGAGCGGTGTGGGCGCGCGGCCGAGGAGGTTCTCCAGCGCCGGGCTGTCGGTCTCGAGCTCCCCGCGGGCGGTGGAGGCCTCCAGCGCGGCGACGAACCCGGCGGTGTCCTCGTCCATCCCGGCGGCGCGCAGGGCGTCGGTGTAGTCGCCCGGCGAGAGGTCGCGGTAGGTGACCTCGGTACCGGTGACGTCGGTGATCGCCGCGGCCAGGTCGCCCATGGTGAAGGCCGGGCCGCCGAGCTCCCAGTAGCCCTGCTGGTCGGTGATGTCGCCGGACAGCAGCGAGACCGCGGCCTCGGCGTAGTCGGCGCGGGTGGCCGCGGAGACGCGGCCGTCGCCGGCGGCGCCGACGATCTCGCCGCGCGCGAGGTACTCGTCGAGGCGCCCGGTGTAGTTCTCGACGTACCAGCCGTTGCGGGCCACCGCGAACGGCAGCCCCGAGCCCTGCAGCACGTCCTCGGTGGCGACGTGCTCGGGCGCGAGGACGTTCTCGGTCTCGTCGGCGTGGAGGATGCTGGTGTAGACGACGTGGCCGACGTCGGCGGCGTCGGCCGCGCGGATGACGTTGGTGTGCTGCTCGACGCGGCGGCCGGGCGTCGGGCTCGACACCAGCAGCAGCCGCTCGATCCCCTCGAGGGCCGGGCCGAGGGTGTCGGGACGGTCGTAGTCGGCCCCGCGGACGCCGACGCCGAGCTCGGCGAGGTCGCCGGCCTTGTCGGGGTCGCGCACCAGGGCGATCACGTTGCGGGCCGGGACGCCGCGGCGCAGCAGGGCGTCGACAGCGAGGCGGCCCAGGTGACCGGTGGCGCCGGTGATCGCGTACGTGGCGGTGGGCAGGACGGGCGGCTCGGTCATGGTGGGGAGTGTGCCCACGGGCCCCGACGTCCAGACGTGCCCGCGGCGAACGTCGGTGGGCGGGCACGATGGACGGCGATGGGCGACGGGACCGGCGGTGGCCTCGCCACGTACCGGGCGGTGCTGCGCCTGCCCGGGCTGGCGCCGCTGGTGGCGATCGGGTTCGCCGCGCGGCTGCCCGTCACCGCGGTCGGGGTGTTCCTCACGCTGCACGTCGCGGTGGGGATGGACCGGGGGTTCGCGGCGGCGGGCCTGGTCGGGGGCGCGGTCACCGCCGGCGTGGCCGTCGGGGCGCCCCTGCTGGGGAGGCTGATCGACCGCCACGGGCTGCGCCCGGTCCTCGCGCTGTGCGGGGTCGTGCAGGCGCTCTTCTGGTCGGTGGTGCCGCTGCTCGGCGCGACGGCGCTCGTGCCGGCCGCCCTCGTCGCCGGGCTGCTCATGCCGCCGGCGTTCTCGGTCGTGCGCCAGTCACTGGCGGCGTCGGTGCCGGTGGAGCACCAGCGGCCCGCGTTCGCGCTCGACGCCATGTCGGTGGAGGTCACCTACGCGGTCGGCCCGGCGCTCGGGACGCTGGTGGCGCTCACCCTGCCCGGCGCCGGGCCCTGGGTCGTCGGCGCGGCGTTCGTGCTGGCGGTGGCGGCGCTGATCCGGCTCGACCCGCCCGTGCGCCCGCCCGGCGTCGCGCACGGCGAGCGCCCGCCGCCGCTCCGCTCCTGGCTGCGGAGCCCGATGCTCGTGGCGCTCGCGTCGACCGCCGCGGCCATCCTCGTGCTCACGGCGACCGAGCTGGCGGTGGTCGCCGTGCTCACCGCCCGCGACGAGACCGCCTGGTTCGCGCTCGCCAACACGGTCTGGTGCGCGGCGTCGCTGCTCGGCGGCTGGATCTACGGGGCCGCGCGCCGGACGCCGCCGACGGCCGTGCTGCTCGCCCTGCTCGCCGCCGGGTCGCTCCCGGTGGCGCTCGGCGGGCCGTGGTGGGCGGTGACGCTGCTGCTCGTGCCCGCCGGCGCCTTCTGCGCGCCCGCCCTCGCTTCGGCCGCCGAGACCGTCGGGCGGCTCGCCCCCGACGCCGCCCGCGGCGTCGCGACCGGCCTGCACAGCTCCGCGCTCATGGTCGGCGCGACGATCGCGTCGCCGCTGGCCGGCGTGCTCATCGAGACGGTCGCGCCGTGGGCGGCGGTCGTCGGGGCGTCGCTGCCGGCGCTGGCGGTGGCGGGCGCCGCGGCCGCGGTGGGCGCCACCCGCGCCGGCAGCCGGACCCGGTGACACGGTCAGTCCTGACTGGTTACGGTGCCCGGGAGTCCCCGTCGACAGGAGGAACCCGATCATGGATCTGCAGGGCGTCTCGGCCCTCGTCACCGGCGGCGCGTCCGGCCTCGGCCTGGCCACCGCGCAGGCGATCACCGCCGCGGGCGGCCGGGTGGTCGTCGCCGACCTCCCGTCCTCGAAGGGCAAGGAGGTGGCCGCCGACCTCGGCGGCGAGTTCGTCGAGGCCGACGTCACCGACGCCGAGGCCCTGGGGCGTGCCGTCGCCGCCGCCGAGGCCGCCGGGCCGTTCCGCGCGCTCGTGCACTGCGCCGGCATCGGGAGCCTCACCCGCGTCGTCGAGAAGAACGGCGAGCCCGGCGACATGGACGCGTTCGAACGCGTCGTGCGCGTCAACCTCTTCGGGTCGTTCAACGCCCTGCGCCTCGGCGGCGCGGCGATCGCCCGCACCGAGCCGGTGAACGGCGAGCGCGGCGCGATGATCATGACGGCGTCGGTGGCCGCGTTCGAGGGCCAGATCGGGCAGATGGCCTACTCGGCGTCGAAGGGCGGCGTCGTGTCGATGACGCTGTGTGCCGCACGCGACCTCGCCTCGAAGCTGATCCGCGTCAACACGATCGCGCCCGGGCTGTTCGACACCCCGCTGTTCGCGACGCTGTCCGAGGACGTCCGCAAGGCGCTCGGCGACTCCGTGCCCAACCCCCGGCGTCTCGGCGACCCGGCCGAGTACGGGCAGATGGCCGTGGCGATGCTGCAGAACCCGATGCTCAACGGCGAGACGATCCGTCTCGACGGCGCGATCCGGATGGCGCCCCGATGAGTGCACCGGAGGAGACCGTGCTCCGCGCCGAGCGCGAGGGCACGACGCTGGTCATCACGATCGACCGGCCGAAGGCGCGGAACTCGGTCAACCTGGCGGTGGCCGAGGGCATCGCCGCGGCGCTCGAGGAGCTCGACGGCGACGACGACCTCGTCACCGGCATCCTCACCGGCGCCGGCGGGTTCTTCAGCGCGGGCATGGACCTCAAGGCGTTCCTGCGCGGCGAGCGCCCGCATGTCGGCGACCGGGGGTTCGCGGGCATCACCCAGCGCCCGCCGTCCAAGCCGATCATCGCGGCCGTCGAGGGGCCCGCCCTGGCCGGCGGCTGCGAGCTCGTACTGTCGTGCGACCTCGTCGTGGCGTCGGAGGAGGCGAGCTTCGGCATCCCCGAGGTCAAGCGCGGCCTCGCGGCCGCGGCGGGCGGGCTGATGCGCCTGCCGACGCGGATCCCGCGCACGGTCGCGATGGAGCTCGCGCTCACCGGCGACCCGATGTCGGCGGCGGACGCCCACCGCTGGGGGCTGGTGAACCACCTGACGGCGCCGGGCGGCGCGCTCGACGGCGCCCGCGAGCTCGCCGGCCGGATCGGGGCCAACGGCCCCCTGGCGGTGCGGGCGAGCAAGCAGGTGATCGTCTCCTCTCCCGACTGGTCGTCGGACGAGGCGTGGCGGCGCCAGGGCGAGATCCTCGGCCCGGTGCTCTCGAGCGACGACGCCCGCGAGGGCGCCGCGGCCTTCGCCGAGAAGCGCGCCCCGGTCTGGAAGGGCCGCTGACCGACCGCACCTCCGGTGCGAGCAACGCGGCATTGCTCGCATCCAGGGCCAGGATCGCCACATCCTCGCCGTGCGACACGCCGGTGCCCGTTCGTCCCTGTGGCCCAGTGGTGTCCTTCCCGTCCGCGCAGGGCACCTGGTCTCCTACGATCCGCATCGACGCTCGACCACCCCGGGCGCCGTCCGCCGCGTGATCGAGGACCCGCCAGCACCGGAGATCAGGTATGGACCTCCACCACTCCGTCGTCGAGCTCGAGGTGCTGCTCGCGCGGATCGCGCGGGGCGAGCTCGATCCCGGCTGGTCCGGCACGGGTGGATGGGACGCGCGGCGCCAGCAGCTGCTCGTCGACACGGTCGTGCGGAGCTGGCCGATCCCGCCGGTCGTCGTCGCCGGCGACGACGACGGCGAGGTCGTCCTCGATGGCCGCGAGCGGCTGCTCGCGCTGTGGCGGTTCACCCGCGACGAGCTGCCGTTCGCAGGCCGCCCGACGCCGGGCGGCGAGTACCTCGAGCAGCTCGACGGGATGCGCCACGCCCAGCTCCCCGAGCGGTTCCGGGCGCGGCTGCGCCGCTACGGCGTCCCCGTCGTCCGCGTCCCGGCCGCCGACGACGCCGAGGTACGGGAGCTGATGTCGCGCTGGGGCGCGTCGCGACCGGCCACGCCCTCGGCACCGGCCGACCCGGTCGTCAGCGACACCCCGGCCGTCCCCGACACCCCGGCCGTCCCCGACACCCCGGCCGTCCCCGACACCCCGGTCGTCCCCGAGAGCCCGTCCCCGCCCGAGACTCCGCGCCCGACACCGCGTCCCGCGGTGGTCGTCCCGCCACCGCCCTCGACCTCCGAGACGCCGGTGGCGGCGCCGGCGCGACCGTCGTTCGACCAGCCGACGATCCCCGAGCAGCCGGTCCCGGCCCGCGCCCCGCAGGACGCGCCGCTGTTCACGTCACGGGTCGACGGCGACGACCGCGAGCGCCGCGCCGGCGCCCACCGTCGCGCCGCGGACTCAGAGCCGATCTTCGACGAGCTGTCCGCCTGGTTCCTCGACGTCGCCGCCCCCGGCCGCACGGGCCCCGAGCCGGCCTGGACGTCCGAGGCCGACCCGGTCTACGACGCCGCCCGCAGCGCGCTCCACGCGCCGACGCCGGACCTGACGGCCGCCGGACTGCCCATGCGCCAGCCGGCGCAACGGCTCGCCCCCGGCACGATCCGCCCGACGGTGCGCCGCGCGCCGCCGCGCCCGGCCGACCCCCGGGCCGTCGGCGACCACCTCTCGCGCCTGCGCGACGGTACCGCCGCCGCGCGCGAGGACATCTCGGGCGGCACGACGGCGTCGGGGTACTGATCCCCTAGATCGTGTCCTCGCCGTACATCTCGCCGAGCGGGTCCATGATGAACTCGATGCGGGCGCCGTCGGGGTCGTGCGTGTAGATCGAGACGTCCGACTCGACCATGTAGTCGATGCCCCGCTCGTCGAGGCGGCGCTTGATCCCGTACCACTGGCTGCCGGGAACCGAGATCGCCACGTGGTGCAGGCCGCCCAGCACCTCGGCGTACGGACCCGGGTCGACGCCGGGCAGGTCGAAGAACGCCAGGCAGTTGCCGTTCCCGACGTCGAAGAAGAAGTGCGTCGAGCCCGCGAGGTCGCGGTTCTCGAACAGCACGGTGACCGGGAAGCCCGCCACGTTCTGGTACCACTCCACGGTGGTGCGCACGTCGCGGCAGACGAGCGCGGTGTGGTGGATGCCCTTGCCCGTCGAGGGCGGGCGGTTCTCGTGCGAGAACAGGAACTCCTCGCGGATGCGGTCGCGGGCGGTGGTCAGCCGCTGCCGCTCCTCCTCGCTGATCAACGACGACTTGTCGGCGCTCACACCGCGCACCGTAGCCCCTCAGGACAGGTCGTGGACGGCCAGCGAGCCGGCGTCCCGCTCGGCCTTCCCGCCCGCCGTGCCGCCGTCGCGGCCGAGCTCGGCGAGCATCCGGTAGGTCATGCTGCGCGGGCGCAGGCCCAGCGCGGCCGCGGCGGCCTCGTCGAGGCGCTCCACGAGGGTCTTGCTGACGAGCCGCTGCCCGCCGGTGGCCACCTGCTCGATCCGCGCGCACTCGTTGACCTCGTCGCCGAGCGCGGTGACCTCGAGCCGCCCGCCGGTGACGACCTGCCCGATGAACAGGTCCGCCCCCCAGTGCGCGCCGACGTTGAGGCGGCAGTCGTCGCCGGAGAGCTCGACGCCGGTCTCGACGAGGTCGGCGACGACCTCGTCGACCGCTCCGGGCAGCTCCTGCACGAGACGGACCGCGGCGGTGGCGGCCGCGGCGTCGCCGCCCGGCTCGTCGCGCAGGAAGTAGGCGCTCGCCCCGTCGCCGGCGTGCTTGCCGACGATGCCGCCGTGCCGGGCGACGAGCGCGTCGAACGCCGTGGTGATCCCGCGGATCAGCTCGAAGTAGACGGCCGTGGGCAGCCGCCGCGACAGCGGGCCCGACCCGTCGATGTCGGCGAAGACGATCGCCGCCGGCCGCTGCGCGGGGACCGCCAGGTCGGCCATGCGCGTGAACATGGCCTCGTCGCCCTCGCTGACCATCGCCAGCACGCGCGCCGGCAGCAGCGGGGTGTAGATCAGTGCGGCGCCCAGTGCCGCGCCGTCGGCGTCCCGCAGGGTCACGCCCAGCAACCCCACGGTGCGCTCGCGCTCCCCCAGCTGCAGGTCCAGCGCCAGCACCCACAGGGGGGCGTGGGTGCCCGCCGGGTCGTCGAGGCGGGGGTGCAGGTCGTGGCGCAGGGTCTCGACGGCGCCGGGGGTGAGCAGCGCGCGCCAGACCTCGCGCTCGAGCACCTCGTCGACGTGGTGGCCGATGCCCAGGTCGGTGTCCTCGTCGGCGCCGGCCATCATGACCATCTGCTCGGACACCCAGGCCAGCCGGCCCTCGGCGTCGACGATCTGGGCCGCGGCACGGCCCCCGGACAGCGCCGCCACCACGTCGCCCAGCGGGCCGTCCGGTCGGTCCACGCGCGCAGGCTACGGGGCGCCCCCGGACGGGTGCGCGGTCATCGCCCGACGGTGGGCCGCGTCGTGGACGAGCACGTCGAGCAGCTCGGCGATGTGGTGGTCGCGCGCCCGGGACAGGACGTGACGTCCCGCACGTCGCTGGGTGACGAGCCCCGCGAGGCGGAGCTTCGTGAGGTGCTGCGAGATCGCCGGTCGCGTCGCCCCGAGCCGGTCGGCGATCGTGGAGACGTCGAGCTCTCCGCCGCAGAGCAGCCACAGCATCCGCAACCGCGTGGGGTCGGCGAGCATCCGCAGGCCCTCCACGGCGAGGTCGACGTGCTCGGGCGCCGGGAGGTCCGCGAACCGGCCGGATTTCTCGGTTGCGTACACGTTGACGTATCGTGCCAGGCGGAGAGATCGTGTTCCATGGGCGACCGGACGACGACGACGACGCCCGCCCCGGTGGAGGTCCGCAGGCGATGAACACCCACAGCCGCACCGGCCGCGCCCGCGCCGAGCGGGCCCTGGACCTCGCGCCGCGCCTGCGGGTGCACGGCTGCGGGCACGAGCGCAGCCCGCAGGACCAGCTGCTCGCCGAGATCCTCGCGCTGCACGACGCCCTCGTCGCGGCGCCCGACCTCGAGCCCGGGCCCGTCACCGACGCGGTGTTCACCCGCCTCGTCGGCCTGGCCGTCGCCCCGCACCCGACGCCCGTCGTCGACGCCGTGCTGGCCGACCCGCGCCTGCGCGACCGCCTGCCCGACCTGCGAGCCCGGTGCGCCGCCGGCGAGTACGCGCTCGAGCGCGCGTGGGCCCGCCGCGTGCTCGCCGCGACCGACCCGGCCGCGGAGCTCGAGCACTTCCCCTACCTGCAGAACTACCGCGACCTGACCCGCATCGAGTACCACGCCGTCGCCGGCCACGCCCCCGACGTCCCGCGCCGCGCGCTGTTCGTCGGCTCCGGCCCGCTGCCGCTCTCGGCGCTGCTGCTGGCCCGCCACGGCGTGCGGGTGGACGCCGTGGACGTCGACCCCGACGCGGTCGCGCTCGGCGGCGCCGTGGCCCGCGTGCTCGGCGACGACGTCACGGTCACCCGCGACGACGTCCTCGCGCTCGGCGACCTCGGCGCCTACGACCTGGTCTGCGTCGCGGCGCTCGTCGGCCTCGCGCCCGACGACAAGGCCGCCGCCCTGGCCCACGTCCGCGCCCGCATGAGGCCCGGGGCCACCGTGCTGGCCCGCAGCGCGCACTCCCTGCGCGGCCTGCTCTATCCCGTCCTGGACGCCGGCACCGACCTCGGCGGCCTCGAGCCCGTCGCCGTCCTGCACCCGCACACCGACGTCGTCAACTCGGTGGTGCTCGCCCGCGTGCCGGCCTGAGGCAGGCTGGGCGGGTGTCCCCCACCCGCACCCGCCCCCACCCGGCCGCGGTGGTCGCCGTGGCGGTGCTCGTCATGGTGATCGCCGCGCTGCTGTGGCGCTCGGACCTGTCGGGCACCGGGGCGCGGAACGTGGGCGGTACCGGGTCGCCCGTCGCCATCGCGAACGGCACCAGCTGCCCGCCGACGATCACCAACCCGGGCGGGCGCAACAACTACCGCGCCGGCGCCCCGCTCGACGCGCCGATGGGCACGGGCTTCGTGGTCACCGGCGTCGTGCGCGACACCGCGTGCCGGCCGCTGCCCGGTGTGCGGGTGCAGGTCTGGCTGCAGACCGCGACGGCCGGCGAGCGCGACCACCGCACGTCGGTGCTCACCGGCCCGGACGGGCGCTACCGCGTCGACAGCGACCCCATGGTCGCGCAGTTCGGGGAGCCCAACGTGCACGTCGCCCACGACGGCGCCGTCGGTGGTGCGGAGGACGGCTGGCGGTCGGTCTGGCAGCGCCACGTCCTCGACGACGGCGACACGTCGGCCACCGTGGACCTCGTGCTGGTGCCGGCGTGACCCGCGCCGCCGTCGCGGTCGGCGTGGTGGGCGCCGCCCTGCTCGTCACCGTCGCGCTGACCGGCCCGCACCTGCGCGGCGCCCCGGTCCTGCTCGTGGTCTCGACGCTCGCGGCCTGCCTCGCCGTGGGCGCCCTCGCCGTGCAGCCCTGGCTCACCCGCCGGCGGGTCCCGGCACACGTGCGGGTCGGCGGCGTCGTCGCCGCGCTCGTGGGGGTGCACCTGGTCGCCCTGCTCGTCGAGGACCCCGACGACGCCCTCTACTCGATGTCGCCCGACGGGCCGACGCGGGCGCGGATGGCGCTGATCGCGACGGTCCTGCTCGTCGTCGTGACGCTGCTGGGGGTGTTGCGGCGGCGCCTGCGCTGGTCGCCGGCCACGTGGCGGTTCGTGCACGGCAGCCTCGCCGTGCTCGTCGTCGTCCTCGGTGTGGGGCACGCGCTGCTCATCGAGGGCGCGCTCGAGGGGTGGGGCACGGTCGTGCTCGTGGCGCTGGGCGTGGTCGGGGCGGTGGGGGCGCTGGTCCGGCTCGTCGTGGTCCTGCGCGGTCCCGGACGACCCCACCCAGCGGGTGATCCCACCCCGCCCGATCGTGGGCGCGTCCGGCCCGGCGGCGACGCGCGCGGCTAGCGTCGGCGGGGATGGAGCCGACACCGATCTTCGCCGACCTCTCCGGGCGCGAACCCCGTCCGGACGGCGGTGCGAGCGGCGGGGCGAGCGCCCACCGCGAGGGCCGGTCGGTCACGGATCTGCTGCGCGCGCTGCGCACCGAGACGGCGTCCCCGCCCGGTCCCCCGGCCGTCGGCGGCCGGCGTGTGGGCCACGTGCCGCACCTGCTCAGCTTCTGACCCGCCGGTAGCTTCCGGCGGTCCCGCCGGGACCTCGCGGACGCCCGGGGACGCATCGTCCGAGGTCGGGACGGACGCGACGGTTCCGGGCGCGGCGACGCGGGGTCACGGCCGTTGCGCCCGACGGCGGAGAGCGGGTCGTGAGGGCTCCGCGTGACCCGGTGTCGCGGTTAGGGTCCCGACCGTGAGCGTGCCGCCTCGTCCGTTCCAGCGCCTCGCCGTGGTCAACCGCGGCGAGCCCGCGATGCGACTGATCAACGCCGTCTGCGAGTGGAACGCCGAGCACGACGGGGCGCTGCCGCGGATCCGCACGATCGCCGTGCACACCGCGGTCGACCGCCACGCGATGGCGGTCCGCGAGGCCGACGAGGCCGTGCTCATCGGCCCGGACGACCCCGACGACATGGGCCCGGTGCCCTACCTCGACCTCGCCGAGCTCGAGCGCGCCCTCGTCGCGACGCGCGCCGACGCCGTGTGGCCGGGCTGGGGCTTCGTCTCCGAGCGGGCCGAGTTCGCCGCGCTGTGCGAGCGGCTGGGGATCACGTTCGTCGGGCCCGGCTCGGAGACGATGCAGCGGCTCGGCGACAAGATCGAGTCGAAGCGCATCGCCGAGGGCGTCGGCGTGCCGATGGCGCCGTGGAGCGGCGGCCCGGTGGCCGACGTCGACGCCGCCCGGCAGGCGGCCGAGAAGATCGGCTTCCCGCTGATGGTCAAGGCGACCGCCGGCGGCGGCGGGCGCGGCATCCGGTTCGTCGCCCGCGCCGAGGACCTCGACGACGCCTTCACCCGCGCGTCGGCCGAGGGCGAGCGCACGGCCGGCGACGGCACCGTCTTCCTCGAGGGCGCCGTGCGCGGCGGGCGCCACGTCGAGGTACAGGTGGTGGCCGACGCGGCCGGCGGCGTGGTCACCCTGGGCGTGCGCGACTGCAGCGTGCAGCGCCGCAACCAGAAGGTCATCGAGGAGTCCGCGTCCACCGCGCTGACCGCCGAGCAGGACCGGCTGCTGCGGCAGAGCGCCGCCGACCTCGCCCGGGCCGCGGGCTACGTCAACGCCGGCACCGTCGAGTTCCTCTACGACCCGGCCAACGAGGTCCTCTCGTTCATGGAGGTCAACACCCGGCTGCAGGTGGAGCACCCGGTGACCGAGGCCGTCACCGGCGTCGACGTCGTCAAGCTGCAGCTGCACGTGGCGATGGGCGGTTCCCTGGCCGACGTGCTGGGTGATGTCGACCCGATCCACCCGCCCGCGTCCGGCCACGCCATCGAGGCGCGGCTGACCGCCGAGGACCCCGAGCACGGCTTCGCGCCCGCCCCGGGCGCGATCCGCCACCTCGTGCTGCCCGCCGGCCCGGGCATCCGCGTCGACACCGGCGTCGCGACCGGCGACGTCATCCCGCCGCAGTACGACTCGATGATCGCCAAGGTGATCGCCTGGGGCCGCACCCGCGACGAGGCCCGCGCCCGGCTGCGGCGTGCGATCCGCCAGACCGCCGTGGTGGTCGAGGGCGGCACGACCAACAAGGCGTTCCTGCTCGACCTGCTCGCGCGGCCCGAGGTCGCCGAGGGCACCGCCGACACCTCCTGGCTCGACACGATGATGGCCGAGGGCTACACCCCGCCGCGCCGGGTCGACGTCGCGCTGCTCGCGGCCGCGGTCGAGGCCCACGAGGCGCACGAGTTCCGCCAGGAGGGGCGCCTGTTCCTCTCCGCCGAGCGCGGGCGTCCCGAGGTCGGCCACGAGGTGTGGCACCAGGTCGACGTCCGCGTCGTCGGCGAGTCCTACCGGCTGCGCGTCGCCCGCACCCGCCCGTCGCACTACCGCGTGGTGCTCGACGGGGACTCCGTGGACGGCGTCGACGTCGTCGTGGAGCGCTCCGGGCGCTTCGAGCGCCGCCTCACCGTGGGCGGGCGGACGTTCGGCGTGCTGTCGGTGTCGCAGGGCCCGGACTACCTCGTCGAGGTCGACGGCGCCGTGCACCGCATCGCCGGTGGCGAGGCCGGGCTCGTGCGCGCCCCGGCCCCGGCGATGGTCGTGTCGGTGCCGGTGAGCGAGGGCGACCTGGTCAGCGAGGGCGACACCGTCGCCGTCGTCGAGAGCATGAAGCTCGAGACGGCGCTGCGCGCGCCGGTCACCGGGCGGGTCGCCGAGGTGCTCGTCGACGCCAACACCCAGGTCGAGGGCGGCACGCGGCTCGTTCGCCTCGAGCCCGAGGCCGACGACGCCGGTGCCCCCGCGGGCGACGACCGGGCGAGCTTCGCCGACCTGGCCACTCCCCCGCCGGACGCGCCCACGCCCGACGCCCGCTCCCGGGCCCGCGACGCGCTGGCCGCCCTGCGCGCGCTGGTGCTGGGCTACGACGTCGACGAGCGCGAGACGCGGCCCCTGCTCGAGACGCTCGACCGGGCCCGCGAGGAGCTCCCGGCCGGCGACCCCGACGTGCTGGCCGGCGAGATCGACATCCTGCGGATCGTCGCCGACCTCTCCGCCCTGACCCGCAACCGCCGTCTCGAGGGCGGCCCGGGCGAGCTCGACGACACTGCCGTGGACGAGGAGTCCTCCCGCAACCCGCAGGAGTACCTCTACGCCTACCTGCGCTCGCGCGACCCCGACGCCGAGGTGCTGCCCGAGTCGTTCCGGCTCAAGCTGCGCCGGGCGCTGGAGCACTACGGCGTCACCGACCTCACCGCGGCGCCCGAGCAGCTCGGTCCCGCCCTCTACCGGGTGTTCCTGGCCCACCGCCGTGCGAGCGCCCACCAGCCGGTCGTGATGGCGCTGCTGCGGGCCCGCCTGCGGCGCCCGGACTCGGTGACCGCGGAGGGCACCGAGCAGGGAGAGGCCTACCGCGCCGTGCTCGACCACCTCGTCGCCGCCACCCAGGTGCGGCACCCGCAGATCGGCGACCTCGCCCGCCAGGTGCGGTTCCGCTGCTTCGACGCGCCGCTCATCGAGGCCGAGCGGGAGCGGACCCAGGAACGGGTCCGCGCCGAGCTCGACGCCCTGTCCGACGACCCGGCCACGCGGCGCGCGCAGATCGACGAGATCGTCGCGTCCGGCGAGCCCATCCTCGGCCTGTTCTCCGAGCGCCACCACGCGGTGATGCTCGAGGTGATGACCCGGCGCTACTACGGGCTCATCCGCGACCTCGGCGAGCTGCGCGTCGACGAGCACGACGGCCGCCCGCTGCTCACCGCCCGCTACACCCACGACGGGCACTCCTACGTCCTCGTCGCCACCGTCGCGACGGTCGACCAGCCCGACGGCGCCACGGCCCCGACCACGGTCTCCACCGACCTGCACCGGCTCATCGACGCCCTGCCGGACGGCGACACGGTGATCGTCGACCTGTACGTGACCTCGCCCCGCGGCCCCGAGTCCCCCGACGGGCCGGACGAGAGAGCGGCGCGCATCCGCGACTCCATCGGCACGGTCCCCGACGCCGTCGGGCGCGTGACCGTCGGCATCCGCGGCGAGGTCCACGACGGCGACCACGGCGGCGGCGCGACCAGCTGGTTCACCTTCCGCCCCGCCGAGGACCACCGGCCCGAGGAAGATCGCACCCTGCGCGGGCTGCACCCCATGGTCGCCGAGCGGCTGGGGCTCTGGCGGCTGCGCGACTTCGAGCTCACCCGGCTGCCGTCGGCCACCGACGTCCACCTGTTCGACGCGCGCGGCCGCAACGTCCCCGAGGACCGGCGGCTCATCGTCACCGGCGACGTCCGCGACCTCACGGTCCTGCGCGACGACGACGGCGCCATCCGCGCGCTGCCGCAGGTGGAGGCCGTGCTCGACGCGGCGCTGGACAGCCTGCGCTCGGCCCGCGCGGCCGACGCCGACCTCGCGGCGCTGCGCTGGAACCGCGTGCTGCTCTACGTGTGGCCCATGGTCGAGGTGCCACTCGCCGAGCTCGACGGCATCGTGCGGACCCTGGCCCCGCGCACCGAGTCGCTGGGCATCGAGCAGGTCATGGTCCGGTTCCGGACGCCGGACCAGTCCGGCGGCACGCAGGAGCTGGTGCTGCGCATGTCCCGCCCGCCGGGTGCGGGGCTCACGCTGCGCGTCACCGAGCCGCCGAGCCACCCCATGGGCGAGCTCGACGCCTACACCCAGAAGGTGATCAAGGCGGCCCGGCGCGGCGCGCTGTACCCCTACGAGCTGATCCCCATGATCACCCGCAACCCGGACCCGGACGGCGAGCAGGGCACGTTCACCGAGTACGACATCGACCCCGACACCCTGGCCCCGGTGCCGGTCGACCGGCCCTACGGGCGGAACACCGCGAACTTCGTGCTCGGCATGGTCACCACCCCGACCCGCCGCCAGCCGGAAGGCATGACGCGCGTGGTGCTGCTCGGCGACCCGACGCGCGCGCTCGGGGCGATCGCGGAGCCGGAGTGCCGCCGGGTGCTCGCGGCGATCGACCTCGCGCGCGAGCACGGCGTGCCGATCGAGTGGTACGCGGTGTCGGCCGGCGCCAAGATCGCCATGGACTCCGGCACGGAGAACATGGACTGGATCTCCCGCGTGCTGCGGGCGATCATCACCTTCACCCAGGACCGCGGCGAGATCAACGTCGTCGTCACCGGCATCAACGTCGGCGCCCAGCCCTACTGGAACGCCGAGGCCACCATGCTCATGCACACCCGCGGCATCCTCGTGATGACCCCGGACTCGGCGATGGTGCTCACCGGCAAGCAGTCGCTGGACTACTCCGGCGGCGTCTCGGCGGAGGACAACTACGGCATCGGCGGCTACGACCGCATCATGGGCCCCAACGGCGAGGCGCAGTACTGGGCGCCGGACCTCTCGGGCGCGGTCGACCTGCTGCTGCAGCACTACGCGCACACCTACGTCGTGCCCGGGGAGCGGTTCCCCCGCCCGGCGGAGACGCGCGACCCGGTCGAGCGCGACGTGCGCGGCGCGCCCCACCACGGCGACGGGTTCACGGTGCTCGGCGAGATCTTCGACCCGGCCGTCAACGCCGAGCGCAAGAAGCCGTTCGACATCCGCTCGCTGATGCGCGGGGTGGCCGACGCCGACCACGCCACGCTCGAGCGCTGGGCGGACATGCAGGCCGCCGAGTCGGTGGTCGTGTTCGACGCGCACCTCGGCGGGCAGCCGGTCGAGCTCATCGGCATCGAGTCCAAGCCGCTGCCGCGCCGCGGGCCGCCCCCGGTCGACGGCCCGTCGCAGTGGACCGCCGGGACGCTGTTCCCCCGCTCGTCGAAGAAGACCGCCCGGGCCATCAACGCCGCCAGCGGCAACCGGCCCGTGGTCGTCCTGGCCAACCTGTCCGGCTTCGACGGCTCCCCGGAGTCGCTGCGCGGGATCCAGCTCGAGTACGGCGCGGAGATCGGCCGGGCGGTGGTCAACTTCGACGGCCCGATCGTCTTCTGCGTCGTCTCCCGCTACCACGGCGGCGCCTTCGTCGTGTTCTCCGGGACGCTCAACGACGAGATGGAGATCGCCGCCGTCGAGGGCTCCTACGCGTCGGTGATCGGCGGCGCCCCGGCGGCCGCGGTGGTGTTCGCCGGCGACGTCGCGAAGCGGGTCGCCGCCGACCCGCGCGTGGCCGACCTCGAGGCCCGGATCACCGAGCACCTCGAGCGCGGGGAGGACGTGACGGAGCTGCGGGCCGAGCTGGCCGAGGTCCGGCCCGTGGTGCGCTCGGAGAAGCTCGGCGAGGTCGCCGACGAGTTCGACACCCGCCACTCGATCGCCCGCGCCCAGGAGATGGGCTCGGTGCACGCGATCGTCGAGCCCGAGCGGCTGCGGCCCTACCTCGTCGAGGCGGTGCGCCGCGGGATGGACCGGACGCTCGCCCGGCTCGCCTCGGGGTCGTCGTCGGGGTCCTCGTCGGGGTCCTCGACGCCCACGGAGCGCGAGGTCTCGCAGACCTGACCGTCGGCGTCGCGGGGGCCGGGCAGGTCGAGGTCGAGCTGCTCGTCCCCCGCGCGCTGCGGGCGCCGGTAGTGGCTGACGACCCACCCCGACTCGCGCGCGTGACCGTGGACGAACGCCATGCCGTCCAGGAAACCACGATCCCGGGGCGGGAGTCAGCGCACGACGAAGCCCAGGCCGCGGCTGGCCGCGCACTCGCGGGCGCACGTGAGCACCCGCGCGACGTCCGCGTCGTCCGCCCGCTCCCCCGCCTCGACGACGACCGTCAGCGCGGCACCCACGCCGGCGCCGTTGATGACGCCGTGCAGCCGACAGCTCAGGGTCGCGGCGGCACGCGACCCGTCCGGCACGGTCACGACGATCTCGGCCGGGTCGGCGGTGGCGGTCGTGGCGGTGGTGTCGGTGGTGTCGGGGGTCGGGATCGCTGCGGTCACGGGTCCTCCTACGGCGCCGGGACGCCGGATGGGGCGGACGACCTCACCGTCGACCGGAATCCGTCTGTTCTACCCGTTCGGATGGCCCCGCACGCCCGACGACACCACCCCGTGACCCAACCGCCGTGCCCGGCACCCGCGGCAGTCAGGCTTGACCGTCCCGGTCGCGGACGCGAGGGTGCGGGGGTGCCGGACTTCGAGGAGATCGACTACTCCGTGGCCGACGGCGTCGCCACCGTCGTGCTGGACCGGCCGTCGCGGATGAACGCCTTCACCGGGCGGATGTGCGACGAGCTCGTCGCGGCCTGCGACGCGGTCGACGCCGACGACGCCGTCCGCGCCCTGGTGGTCACCGGGCGCGGGCGCGCGTTCTGTGCCGGCGCCGACCTCGGCGGGGGCGGGGGCACGTTCGACGACCGCGGCCGGGAGAAGGCCGCCCGCTACGGCGAGGTCGACGGGGTCGGCCGCGACCGCGGCGGCGTCGTGGCGCTGCGGTTCGCCGCGCTGCAGGTGCCCGTGATCGCGGCGGTCAACGGCCCGGCCGTCGGCGTCGGGGCGACGATGACGCTACCCATGGACGTCCGGGTGGCCGGCGCGTCGGCGCGCTTCGGCTTCGTCTTCGCGCGGCGCGGGATCGTGCCCGAGGCGGCGTCCAGCTGGTTCCTGCCGCGCGTGGTGGGCATCTCGCGGGCCATGGAGTGGGCGATGACCGGGCGGGTGTTCGGGGCCCGCGAGGCGCTCGAGGGCGGGCTCGTCACGCACGTCGTGCCCGACGAGGACCTGCTCGACACCGCCTACGGGCTGGCGCGGGAGGTCGCCGAGAACACCTCGCCGGTGTCGGTGGCCGTCACCCGCCACATGCTGTGGTCGATGCTGTCGGCGCCGTCGCCGTGGGAGGCGCACGCGCTCGACTCGCGCGCCGTGGTGGAGCTCGGCCGCGACGCCGACGCCGCCGAGGGCGTCACCGCGTTCCTGGAGAAGCGCCCGCCGGCGTTCCCCCTGCGCCGGACCCGCGACCACACCGACCTCGTGCCGGAGTGGCCGCGGCGCCCCGAGGGCCTCTAGGGGCTCAGGCCCACAGTGGCTCCGGCAGCCGGAACGTCCCGACGAACACGTCGAGCGCCGCGGGGTCGCCGGTGAGCTCGAGCAGGCCGTCCGCCTGCGCGTCGGCCACCGGGAGGCCCCGGTAGACCACGCCGGCCAGGACCGTCGGCGAGCAGCGGACGGTGGCGGCCGCGCCGGACACCTCGCCGCGCCGGATGTCGAGCTCGCCGCCGGCGATGCGAGCGAGGAACGGCTGGTCGTCGAGGACGAGCTGGAGGGTCACGTCGGTGCCGGCGGCGAGCTCCGGGTGGAACATCGTGCGCAGCGACAGGACGAACGAGTCGACCTTGATGCTGTCCGCCTCGGGCAGCGAGCGCGCGGCCCAGCGCCCGAGCGACTGGAGCACCGGCTCGAGCTCGAGGCCCCACTCGGTGAGCTCGTAGACCGCCGACGCCGCGGGCGGGGGCAGCCGGCGACGGCGCAGCACGCCGGCGTCCTCGAGCTCGCGCAGCCGCTGGGAGAGCACGTTCGGGCTCGCGTGCGGGAGCCCTACCCGCAGGTCGGTGAACCGCTTGGGTCCGAGCATCAGCTCGCGCACCACCAGCAGCGCCCACCGCTCCCCGACGAGGTCGAGCGCGTGCGCGGCGCCGCAGCCGTCGAAGTAGTCCCGTCGTGCAGCCATAGCGGCACCTTACCACCGGATACGTCTACCGACCTTCCGAGTTGCTTTCTAGGACCATCAGGGCTGGGCGCCGACGACCCCGTGCTCCCACGCCCACGCGATGAGCCGCGGGCGGTCGGGCAGGCCGAGCTTGTCGAGCACCCGGCCGAGGTGGGTCTTCACGGTGGTCTCGCCGAGGTGCAGCCGGGCCGCGACCTCGGCGTTGGACAGCCCGCGGGCGACCTCCGCGAGCACCTCGGCCTCCCGGGCGGTCAACGTGCGCAGCGCCGGCGGTGCCGCGGGGCGGGGGCGGCTGCGCGCGACGGCGGCGACGACGCGGGGCACCACCGCGGGGTCGAGCGCGCCCTGGCCCGCGGCGACCCGGCGCAGCGCGTCCAGCATGTCCTCGGGCGGCGCGGTCTTCAGCAGGAAGCCGGCCACCCCGGCGCGCAGCGCGGCCTCGAGCGTCTCGTCCTCGTCGAAGGTGGTCAGCACGAGCACGCGGGCGGGCGAGCCGGCCGCGGCGAGGGCCTCCGCCGCGCCGATCCCGTCGAGGCCGGGCATGCGCACGTCCATGAGGACGACGTCGGCGCGGGCCTCGAGCGCCGTGCGCACCGCGGCCCGGCCGTCGGCCGCCTCCCCGGCGACGACCACGTCCGGCTCGCCCTCGAGCAGCATCCGCAGCCCGGCGCGCACGAGCGTCTCGTCGTCGGCGAGCACGACCCGGATCGGGGTGATCGGGTCGCTCACGCGACCACGACCGGTGCGGGCGCCAGCGGCAGCGCCGCCTCGACGCGGTAGCCGCCGCCGTCGCGCGGACCGGCGTCGAGGGTGCCGCCGAAGAGGGCCGCGCGCTCGCGCATGTGGAGCAGGCCGTGCCCGCCCTCGGGATCGGTGGCCCCGGCCGGCCCCCGACCCCGGTCGAGGACGGTGATCACCAGCGCGTCCCGGCCGTGGGCGAGCACGACCTCGGCCTCGGTGGTGCCGGCGTGGCGCAGGACGTTCGTCAGGGCCTCGGCGACGATGCGGTACGCCGAGGTGTCCATGGCCGGGGCGAGCGTGGCCGGGGTGCCCTCCTGGCGGACGGTGACGGTGAGGCCGACGCGGCCGAGCTCCTCGACCAGCCCCTCGAGCCGGGAGAGCGACGGCGCAGGGTCTCGCGCATCGGGGTCGTCGCGCAGGGCGCCGACGACCCGGCGCAGCTCGTCGACCGAGCGCCGGCCGAGCTCCTCGACGGCGCGCAGCGCGTCCCCCTCGGGGGTGTCCTGCAGGCGCCGCCGCAGGACCCCGACCTGCAGGGTCATGACGCTGACGGTGTGGGCGACGGCGTCGTGGAGCTCGCGGGAGATCCGCGCACGCTCCTCGACGACGGCCAGGCGCCCGGAGCGTTCCCGCTCGGCGGCCAGGGCGGCCGCCAGGTCGCGCAGCTCCGCGCTGCGGCGCGCCTCCCGGCGCAGGAGCCAGCCGACGAGCCAGGCGCCGCCCATCGTCACGGCGAAGAAGAGGAACTCGAAGACCTGCTCGCCGGTCGCGACGAGTGCGCCCGACCCGCTCAGCGCGGTCAGCCCGGCGCCGGGAGCGCTCCACCGCGGCCGCAGCCGCCGGGCGGCCAGGCCGACGAACGCCATCATCACGATCAGGGTCGTCCCGCCGACGCCGGGGGTGTCCGGGTCGAGCGCCAGCTGCACGGGGTAGGCCAGCACGGCCGCGACCAGCCCGACCGCGGGCAGCAGCGGCGCGAGCGCGGCGCCCACCACCAGCAGCACCACCGGCACCACGAACGCCTGGGGCGGCGCGCCACGGTAGGTCAGCGCCTCGACGAGGCTCGCGGCCAGCACGAGCGCCGCGGCGACGAGACCGGCGAGGACGCGGGTCGGCACGGGGCCCATCGCGCGGAGGCTAGGCGCCGCGGACGTCCCGCGGGTCCTCCTGCGGGACGACCCCGGGTGGCCCACGGGACGAGGTGATCGAGCCCTGAACACGATGTGTGATCGTAGGCGGCTCCATAGCGTTCTGGTCATCGCTCGAACAGCGCAACCAGGACACGAGGAGCCACCATGAGCACCACCTCCGCCCCCACTGCCCCGACCACCGTCATCCCCACCGCCGCCGCGCACGCCGCTCCGGGCGCCTCGCCGCTGCGGATGGCCGCCGGCCTCGCCCTGGTCGCCTTCCCGGTCCTGTTCACGGCCGGGATCGCGACGTCACCGCCACAGGCCTCCGACGCGTCGCGGGACTACGTCGCGAGCCTCGGCGCCGACCCGACGCTCACCGCCCTGTCCGCCGGGCTCCTGCACTACTCGTGGGTGGCGTTCGCGCTCGGCGTGCTCGGGATCATCGGCCTGGTGCGCGGGCCGCGGGGCCGGGTCGTCGTGCCCCTCGCGGCGGTGGTGAGCTCGCTGTCGGCGATCCAGCTCTCCGGCCTGCTGCTCTACGACTTCTTCATCAGCGCCGCGGCGAACACCGTCCCGCTGGACCAGGCCACGACGATCTTCGACACGACGGTGGCGGACCCCTGGGTCGCGACGTGGCTGGTCAGCGGGCGCCTCGTCGGCTTCGTCGGCATCCCGCTGGTCGTGGCCGCCCTCGCCCGCGCCGGCGTCGTCAGCTGGTGGCTGCTGCTGGCGCCGGTGATCGGGTTCGCGAGCTTCGTCGTGCCGGTGCCGTTCGCGATCCTGGTCGGGATGTTCGTCTCGACCGCGCCGATGATCGTCGTCGGCGTCCGGCTGGTGCAACGGGCCTCGGCCCGCGTCCGCCGCGAGGAGCTCGCCGCCGCCTGACCCACCCCGCCCCGGACGACCGAACGGCGCTCTCGCTGCTACGGAAGCAGCGAGAGCGCCGTTCGTTCGTCGTGGTTCGCGGTGACCGGGCGAGCCGGATCGTCCGGACAGCCTAGGTGCCGGGGGCGATGAAGAACTCGAGGGCGATGTTGTCGGGGTCGCGGAAGGACACGCCCGACCCGTAGTGCGCCTTCTTGATGCCGCCGTGCTGGATGCCCAGCTCGTCGAGCCGGTCGCGCCACTGCTCGAGCTCGGCGGTGCCGGAGAGGGCGAAGCCCACGTGGTCGAGGCCCGTGCGGGTCTCGGCGAACCGGTCGCCGGACTCACGGCCCTGGTGGGTGTGCAGGCCGAAGAGCTGCCCGCCGTCGAGGGCGAAGACGGTGTGGTGGAACTCGCCGCCCTCCTCGTCCTCGTCGAGCACCGGGTCGGCGCCGAAGAGGCGGCTGTACCACTCGGTGCTGCGCTGCAGGTCCGAGACCGTGATCGCGACGTGCTGCAGGCCGGGGAAGGCCATGGGTCGGGCTCCTTTGCCCTCGAGGTGGGTGGTGCTAGTCCTGGTGCGTCCACTGCGGTGCCCGCTTGGCGAGGAAGGCGGACATGCCCTCCTGCGCGTCGCAGGTCATCGCGTTGGTGGCCATCGTCTCGCGCATCTGCTCGTACGCCGCGTCCTCGGGCAGGTCGACCTGCCGGTAGAACGCCTCCTTGCCGATGCGCAGCGTGACCGCGCTGGCGTCGGCGACCTTCGCCGCGAGCGCCCGCACGGCCCCGTCGAGCTCGCCGGGCGCGACGACCTGGTTGACCAGCCCCCAGTCGGCCGCCGTGGCGGCGTCGATCGTCTCGCCGGTGAGCAGCAGCTGCATCGCCCGCTTGCGCCCGATGGCCCGGGTCACCGCGACCATCGGCGTCGAGCAGAACAGCCCGATCTTGACGCCCGGCGTGCCGAAGACGGCGACGTCGGCCGCCACCGCGAGGTCGCACGCGGCGACGAGCTGGCAGCCGGCCGCCACGGCCACGCCCTGGACGGCCGCGATCACCGGCTGCGGCACGGCGTGCAGCGCGGTCATGAGCTCGGTGCAGACCGCGAAGACCTCGCGCTCCTCGTCGAGGGTGCGGTCGACCATCTCCGAGAGGTCGTGCCCGGCCGAGAACGCCGGCCCCTCCGCCCGCAGCACGATCGCCCGCACGCCCTCGCGGGCCGAGACGTCGCGCAGCGCGGCGGTCAGCTCGGTCATGGTCGCGACCGAGAGCGCGTTGCGACGCTTCGGGTTGTCGAGCGTCAGCACGGCGGTCGGGCCGTCGACCTCGATGCGCACGCCGGGGGTGGCGGTGGGGGCCGTGTCGACCGTGCTCGCACTCATGCGTCCACGTGTATCAGCCGGACGCACCACCCGACCAGGGCCGCGGGCGCCGCCCGTCCGACCGGAGAGGTCTCAGGCCGAGGTCGTGCCGCGCATCCAGCCCGCTCGACGCTCCTCGTGGGTGCGCAGGTGGTCGATCGCCGCGAGCCGCCGGCGCTGCTCGTCGGAGGCCGCGCCCTGGGCCAGCGCCCGCTCGGCCTGCGCCATCGCGGCGTCGGCGTCCGCCTCGGCACGCGACGAGGGCCGCGGCTGGCGGTGGGAGTCCTGTGGCGCCTCGGCGGCGTCGCCGTGGTCCTGGGGGTCGTCCGGGCGGCGCTCCTGCTTGTACGGGTTGTCGCTCGGCAGCTTCGCCGACAGCCGCCCGTAGGCGCCCGTGAACAGCAGCACGAGGCCGGCCGCGATCGAGAAGAAGACGTTGGGGAGCCGGAACGCGAGCACGTTGGCGCTGGTGCCGATCAGCCACAGGTTGACGAACGCCGAGACGAGGAACAGCGTCCCGACGACGATCATCACCGTCGAGGCGAGCCGCCCGCCGCGGATCGCGGCCGCGACGAGGACGACGGCGGTGACGATCGAGACGGTGGACAGGGCGCCGTTGGTGGAGAGGCCGAGCACCGGGGCGCCCTGGGTGTCGAAGAAGGCCAGCCCGCCGACGAAGCCGAGCACACCGAAGGCCGCGATGACGAGCGCCACCACCACGGCGCCGACGCGGTGGATCCAGACGACCCGCTCGCCGGAGCCGGCGGCACCCGCGCTCACCGCTCGCCCCGCTGGGCCTCGCGCTGGGCGTCGCGCCGGGCCTCCGCGCCGGTCTCGCCCGCGTACCCCTCGTCCAGACCCGCCGCGCGGCCGACGAAGACGTCGGTGTCGCCGGTGCCCGTGACCGACCCCTGGTCGCCCTCGTGCTCGGTGTGGGCCCCGCCGGTGACGCGCGACGCGGCGGTCCGCGGGTCGTGGCCCGCGTCGGACTCGTCGCCGGCCGACGCGGGCGACGGGCCGACGGGGCCGCTCTCGCCGGTCAGGCGGGCGCGGGCGCTGGCGAGGGTGTCGCGGAGGGACATGGACGGGCTCCCCGGGGTCTGGACAGCGTGACCCAGGGGAATCGGCCCGTCGCCGGGGACCGAAACACGCAGATCGCCTACCAGCGGTGCGCCGCGCGCTCCCCCGCGTCGAGGTAGGACGGGTCGAGCCAGGGCGGCAGCTCGGTGGGGACCTCGACGTCGGCGCTCTCGCCGCGGAACGTCACCGTCGCCCGCTTGCCGTCGTGGGTCACCTCGACGTGCTCGAGGTTGCGGGGCTCGCCGGGGTCGTGGCCCAGCGCGGCGGCCGCGAAGCCGCGCAGCAGGGCCGAGTGCGAGGACACGAGGGAGACGCAGCGGAGCGGAGCTCGACCGTCCGGGAGGGCGACCTCGGTGTCGTCGGTGCTGCCGTCGTCCAGGGCCCGGATGCCCGCCCACGCCCGGTAGGCGATGACCTGCGGCGGCTCGAAGTGCAGGCTGACGAGGTCCATCCAGCGGTCGATCGGGCCGCCGAGGCGCGAGCCCGCGCCGTAGTCGGTGTCGAAGCGGTCGTAGGCCCGGGCCCAGTCGGGGGCCGGCCCGTCCCCCTCCAGGCGGAGGCGGTGCTTCGCCACGCCCGACGACTCCCGCGCCGCGCCGTCGTGGAGGAACTGCAGGCTGTCGAAGCGCACGTCCGGCACCGGGTCGCCGAGGCGCAGGTCGTCGCGGCGGGCGGCGAGGACGTCGCGCAGCATCCGCGCGGTGGCCGTGGCCCGCGCCGTCGGGGCGTGGGGCATGGCGACCCGGCACCCGCGCGGCAGCTCGGCGGCCAGCGCCTCGGCCTTCGCGCGGCACTGCTCCTCGCCGTGCTCGGTGAGCCCGACGTCGTCGTAGTACCCGTGGGTCTCGCCGTGACGGATCAGCAGCACGCGGTGCACGCGCACCACCCTGTCGTGATCAGGCACGCGCCCGCGCCGCCGGTTCCGCCGTGCCGAACGGCGCGAGCTCGAGATCCGCGACGGTCCGGGCCCCCACGAGCGCCAGGGTGAGGTCGAGCTCGGCGAGCACGTCACGCACCACCTGCGCCACCCCGGCGGCACCGGCGATCGCGAGGCCGTAGGCGAACGGCCGGCCCAGGCACACCGCTGTCGCGCCGAGCGCCAGCGCGCGGGCCACGTCGGAGCCGCTGCGCACGCCGGAGTCGAGCAGGACCGGCGCCCGCCCGTCGACGGCCGCGACCACCCCGGGCAGTGCGTCCAGCGAGGCGACGCCGCCGTCGACCTGGCGGCCCCCGTGGTTGCTCACCAGCAGGCCGTCGACCCCGACGTCGAGGGCGCGGCGGGCGTCGTCGGGGTGCAGCACGCCCTTGAGCACCACCGGCAGCCGCGTGCGCGAGCGCAGCGTGGCGATGTCGTCCCACGACAGCGTCGGGCGCGAGTAGACGCGCAGGAACGTCTCCACCGCGGCCCGGGGCAGCGGCGAGCGCAGGTTGTCGGCGAACCGGCCGGGGTGGTGGCGGCTGATCTCGAGCAGCGTCCGGACGGCGGCGGGCGTCGGCCGCGGCGTCGGACGGGCCGGCCCCTCGGCGGTCTCCCGCGCGAGCCGGGCGAACACCGGGTCGGACGTGTACTGGGCGATCCCGAGGCCGCGGGCGAAGGGCAGGTGCCCGAGGTCGAGGTCGCGCGGGCGCCAGCCGAGCACGGTGGTGTCGAGGGTGACCACCACCGCCCCGGCCCCGGCGGCCTCCGCGCGCTGCAGGAAGCTGTCGACGAGGTCGTCGGAGGTCGACCAGTAGAGCTGGGACCACCAGCCCGCCGTCGCCCGCGGCGCGATCTCCTCCATGGGGAACCCGGCCTGGTTCGACACGATCATCGGCACGCCGGCGTGCGCGGCGCCCTCGGCGACGGCGAGGTCGGCGCGCCGGTGCACGAGGTCGAGCGCGCCGATGGGCGCGAGCAGCAGCGGGTGGTCGAGGCGGCGGCCGAAGAGCTCGACCGAGGTGTCGCGCTCCCCCACCCCGCGCAGCATCCGGGGGACGATCCGGTGCGCCTCGAAGGCGGCGCGGTTGGCGCGGACGGTCTCCTCGCTCCCGGCGCCGCCGGCGACGTAGGCCCAGGCCCGGCGCGACATGACCCGCCGCGCGCGGCGCTCCAGCGCCGGGAACGCCGTCGGCACCGGGGGGCGGCGCCCCGCGATCCCGCCCCGGTAGACCTCGTCCTGCCGCACCCGCCCGCTCGCCGCCACGGCGGGCATCCTCGCCCACCGTTCCGCCCTCCGCACCGCCGCTTGCCCCGGCACCCTCCCGGCGCACATCCTCGTGATCGTGACGGCAGCAGCGGGGACCACGGCCGCAGCCCTGGAGGCCACCGTCCGGGGCTACATGGACGCCTGCACGGCCGGCGACGCCGACGCGGTCGCCGCGCACCTCGCGCCCGACGCGCGGCACTACTTCCCGCCGGACATGTACGACGGCCCGTGGAAGGGCGCGCGGGTGATCGCGCAGCGCTGGGCCACGGCGGTGCGCGAGCGCGGCTCGTCGTGGACCGTCGACGCGATCGTCGTCGACGAGTCCCGCCGCCAGGCCGTCTGCGAGTGGACCCACCACAAGGGCTCGCTCGGGGTGATCCTGCGCGGCGCGGAGTGGTACGAGTTCGACGACGACGGGCTGATCACCGAGATCCGCGCCTACTACGCCTCGCCCCAGGCCGCCGGCTACGACCGCCTGGAGCTGGGCGGCTTCGACTACGGCGCCCGCGGCTACCCCTACGGCTGAGACCCGGCTCAGCCCGCGAGCAGCCGGTTGAGCGCCGGCGCCACGTCGCGGTGGGTCGCGACGGCGGCGAAGCGGCCGTGCCCGAGACGGGCCATGTCGCGGGCCAGCGGCGCGTCGTGCTCGCCGTCGGTCTCGCAGAGCACGTGCAGCTCGTCGAACCGGCGGGCGATCTCGCGGGGATCCGGGCCGGCGTTGTGCACGGCGTCGGTGAGCAGCACGGCGGTGCGGCGGCGCGCGGTCGCGCGGGCGAGCTCGGACCGCGCCACCGAGAGCCCGAACCCGACGTTGGTCAGGCCGCGGGCCGGGATGCGCACCAGCTGGTCGAGCAGCCGCGCGGGCGGCACCGGCTTCGCCGTGGTCGCGAGGACTGCCGCGTCGGACCAGAACGCGACGAGGCCGAGCGTGTCGTGCACGAGGTCGGCCGACAGGGCGGCGACGGTCGCCGCCGCGATCCGCACCTTCTCCCCGCGCATCGACCCGGACACGTCCACCACCAGCACCACCGCCCGCGGGGCGCGCATCCGCTCGCGGACGACGATGTCGGTGTCCTCGGGCACCGGGCGCTCGGCGAGCACCTCGATGGTGCGGTCCAGGTCGATGTCGTCGCTGCGGTAGCGGTAGGGCACCGAGAGCAGCCGGCCCGCGCCGCGCTCGGCCCGGGCGTCGCGGGGCCGCCGGCGCAGGGCCAGCCGGCGCGCGATCCGCTGGGCCATGGCCACGACCTCGGGGTCCGGCGCGCGGTCCTCCAGCAGCTCGTCGAGGCCGGCCAGGCGGGCGCTCTGGCGGGTGACCAGCACGCCCTGCCCGCCCGCCGGCTCGGTGTCGTCCCCCGATCCGGCGCGGGTGTCGCCGAGGTCGACCACGAGGGGGTCGGCGCCGTCGGCGAACAGCGCCGGCGCCTCGGTCAGCTGCTTGGGCCGGCGGCGCAGCGGGGCGAGACCCCGCCGGTCGCGGCCGTCGGGGGTGCTGACCGCGACCGCGTTGTCGACGCTCAGGCGGTGCGGACCCGGCGCCGCCCGCCGGGGGAGGAGAAAAAATGGTCCTCCCAGATCTGGGTGATCACCTCTTCCGGCGTCGCGTCGGAGGCCTCGTCGACGCCGACCCGCGCGGTCAGCGCCAGCAGGGCCGCGTCGAGCACCAGGCGCTCGCGCTCGGTGTGGCTGCCCAGCGCCGCCAGCTCGACCGCGATCGCCACCGTGTCGATCGCGCCGCGCACGCTCGACCCGCGGCGCAGCTCCGGGTGGTGACGGGTGGCGCGGGTGATCGCCACCGCGTCCGCGATCAGCCGCTGGTCGGTGGCCCCGGTGCGGACGGCGACGATGGCGGTCTCGTCGTCGGCGTCCTGGTAGCCGACCGCCAGCCGGCACCAGCGGTCGTAGACCGAGTCGGAGATGCGCGCCGTGCCGACGTTGTCGAACGGGTTCATCGACGCCAGCACCCGGAACGTCGGCTCCGCGGCGATCGTGCCGACGCGCGGCACCGCGACCTCCCGCTCGGCCATGGACGCGAGCAGGACGTTGAGGGTGTCCTCGGGGGCCCGGTTGAGCTCCTCGATGTAGAGGAACCCGCCCGAGCGCATGGCCTCGACGAGCGGGCCGGCGACGAAGTTGTCCTCCGAGTAGTCCTCGCGCAGGACCCGCGCCGGGTTGTGGTGGCCGACCAGGCGGGCCGGGGTGAGCTCGGCGTTGCCCTCGACCAGCACGAACGGGATCCCCCAGTTCGCGGTGATCGCACGCAGCATCGTCGACTTGCCGGTGCCGGGCGGCCCCTCCAGCAGGATGTCCCGCCCGGCCGTGACGGCGGCCAGCACCAGGTCCAGCTCGCGGCGGCGGCCGACCAGCGCGTCCCGGATCGCGTCGCGCCGGGCGGCGGGGTCGGCTCGTGTCACCCGGCCATCAGTACCAGCCCCACCCGCCACCAGACAAACGTTCGGCAGGTACGTCCGAACGCTCGATTGACCCGCTGTGCTGACCGCGATCACGGTGGAGGACGGGCCGGGCGACGGCGCCCGGCGGAGACGGAGGGCGTCATGGGCCGGGTCGAGGGCAAGGTCGCGCTGATCACCGGGGCGGCACGGGGCCAGGGGCGCAGCCACGCGCTGCGCCTGGCCCAGGAGGGCGCGGAGATCATCGCGGTCGACTCCTGCGAGGACGCGAAGACCACGCCCTACCCGCAGGCCCGCCGCGAGGACCTCGACGAGACGGTCCGCCAGGTCGAGGAGCTCGACCGCCGCGTGCTCGCCCGCGTCGCCGACGTCCGCGACCTCGGGGCGCTCCAGTCCGCGGTCGCCGACGGCATCAGCGAGTTCGGGCGCCTGGACATCGTCTCGGCCAACGCCGGCATCGCCTCGTTCGCGCCCGCCTGGGAGCTCACCGAGGAGACCTGGCAGGAGATGATCGACGTCAACCTGACCGGGGTCTGGAAGACCTGCAAGGCCGCCATCCCGGCGATGCTCGAGGCCGGCAACGGCGGCTCGATCGTGCTCACCAGCTCGACCGCCGGCATCGTCGCGTACGGCAACCTCGCGCACTACACGTCGGCCAAGCACGGCGTCACGGGGCTGATGCGCGTGCTGGCGGTGGAGCTCGCCCAGCACGGCATCCGCGTGAACTCCGTGCACCCGACGGTGGTGAACACCGACATGGTCCAGAACCAGGCGATCTACGACCTGTTCACGGGCGTCGAGGGCGCGACGAAGGAGCAGGCCACCGAGGCCTACAAGAACGTCAACGCCATCCCGATCCCCTGGCTGGACCCGGTCGACATCTCCAACGCGATCCTCTGGCTGGCCTCGGACGAGGCGCGCTACGTCACCGGCACCACCCAGGTCGTCGACGCCGGCGGCACACAGCCCTACCGGTTCCCGAACGTGGTCTGAGGGCGCTCACCATCCCCGGGCGCCCCGCGCGACGAGATGGGTGCGCGACGGCGCGTCGAGCTTCGCGAGCAGGTGCTCGACGTGCTTCTCCACCGTGCGGACGGACACGACCAGGCGACGTGCGATCTCGGGGTTCGGCAGTCCCTCGACGAGCAGGGTCAGGACCTCCATCTCGCGGCCGGTGACGGACCGTCCGGCCAGCGCCGCGGGCACGGCGGGCCCGGGGGTGCGCCGCGGGACCGGCTCGCCGAGGCGGCGCAGCAGGCCGCGGCAGGCCCCCGCCACACGGTCGTGCCCCTGCGCGCGGAAGTACGCCTCGTCCTCGCGCAGCCAGCGGGCGGGATCGCCCCAGCCCTCGGCGGCGGCGGCCTCGGCGACGTGGCGGCGCGCGAGGTGCCGGAAGGAGGGCATGGGGACGGGGAGGGTCATCGTCGCGTCGGCCGCCGCGTACCGGGCGGCGGCCTCCTCGGCGCACCCGCGGCGGCCCGCGGACACGGCCTCGGCGTAGCCGAGGTGGCCGACGGTCCACCGGGCGAGGTGCAGGCCGGGCAGGTCCGCCACCTCGTCGAGGGCGTCGTCGCCGCGCTCGAGGACGGCGAGGAGGACCCAGAGCGCCAGCGGTGGCCCGGAGGTCGTGTCGAGGCCGCGCCGGTAGATCGCGACGCTGGGATCGAGCACCGCGAGCGCACCGGGACGGTCCTCGGCGAGGAGGAGGCGGGTGGCGCGGGCGTGGCTCACCGCGGCCCGCACGTGGGCGTCCCCGTCCGCCGCGGCCAGCGCCGCGCGGCACGGCGTCTCGTGGTCCCCGCCCCGGCGGGCCGCGAGCAGGCCGCGCAGGGCGAGGACCATCCCCAGCACGGGCAGCTGCAGCGACCGGCAGAGGGCCTCGCACTCCCCCAGCAGCGCGTCGGCCGCCTCGTCCTCGTCGCGCCAGCAGGCGATGACGGCGCGGTGGAACGCGGAGAAGGCGACGAGGGCGACGGCGCCGTGGCGTCGCGCCTCCCCGCCCGCCCGCTCGGCCGCGCCGGGGTCCAGGCTCCAGAGCAGGTCCACGGTCGAGAGCTCGTGGAGCGCGTCCAGCCGCCGCAGCGGCAGGTCGTGCTCCTCGGCGGTGTCGAGGAGCTGCTCGAACAGGACGCGCGCTCCACCGAGGTGACGCCGCCGGACCAGCCGGCCGAGCAGTGCGAGCGCGGCGCACCGGGCGTCGCCCTGCGCCGCGGTGAGCACCGCGCGGGCCCGGTCCTCGGCCCGGTCGAACTCCTCGCGCCCGGCGGCGATCTCCGCGTCGAGGAGGTCGAGGGCGAGGTCGAGGTCCGGCCCGCCGGCCGCGGCGCGGGCGGCCCCGCTCTCCCGCTCGGCCTCGTCCCAGCGCGCGGCCGCCGCCCAGACCCGGGCGCGCCGGAGCCGGGCGGGCGCGGACATCGCGTTGGGCAGCAGGGCCGCGGCCTCGAGCGGGCGCCCCTGCGCGACGAGCACGTCGGCGAGCCGGTCGTCGGCCAGGCCGT
>NZ_BAABHO010000045.1:0-56001 GCF_039542135.1 Actinomycetospora chlora | reverse complement strand
GCCCGCCCTGGTTCACGTTGCCAGCGCCGGAGCCCTGGTTGACGTTGCCGCCGCCGGAGCCCTGGTTGACGTTGCCGCCGCCGGCGCCCTGGTTGACGTTCCCGCCACCCGAGCCCTGATTGACGTTCCCGCCACCCGAGCCCTGGTTGACGTTGCCGCCGAGGCCGCCCTGGTTGACGTTCCCGCCGAGCCCGCCCTGGTTCACGTTGCCAGCACCGGAGCCCTGGTTGACGTTGCCGCCGCCGGAGCCCTGGTTGACGTTCCCGCCGCCACCGCCCTGGTTGACGTTCCCGCCGAGGCCGCCCTGGTTGACGTTCCCCGTGCCGGAGCCCTGGTTGACGTTGCCGCCGCCGGCGCCCTGGTTGACGTTGCCGCCACCGGAGCCCTGGTTCACGTTCCCAGCGCCACTGCCCTGGTTGACGTTGCCGCCGCCACCGCCCTGGTTGACGTTGCCGCCACCAGCACCCTGGTTGACGTTGCCGCCGCCGGAGCCCTGGTTCACGTTCCCAGCGCCACTGCCCTGGTTGACGTTGCCGCCCAGGCCGCCCTGGTTCACGTTGCCGCCGCCGCTGCCCTGGTTGACGTTGGCGCCGCCGGAGCCCTGGTTGACGTTGCCGCCGAGGCCGCCCTGGTTGACGTTGCCGCCGCCGCTGCCCTGGTTGACGTTCCCCGTGCCGGAGCCCTGGTTGACGTTGCCGCCGAGGCCGCCCTGGTTGACGTTGCCGCCACCGGAGCCCTGGTTGACGTTCCCCGTGCCGGAGCCCTGGTTGACGTTGCCGCCGCCGGCACCCTGGTTGACGTTGCCGCCACCGCTGCCCTGGTTGACGTTGCCGCCACCCGAGCCCTGGTTCACGTTGCCGCCGGCGCCCTGGTTGACGTTCCCGATGCCGCCGACCCCGCCCTGCTGGTTGACGTTCCCGCCGGAGCCGCCCTGGTTGACGTTGCCGCCGAGGCCGCCCTGGTTGACGTTCCCGCCGCCAGCACCCTGGTTCACGTTCCCCGTGTTCGCGCCCTGGTTGACGTTCCCGTTCCCGCCGACCCCGCCCTGCTGGTTGACGTTGCCGCCGCCGCCGGTGTTGGCGCCCTGGTTGACGTTGCCGCCGCCCCCGACGGAGGCCTGCTGGTTGACGTTCGGACCGGGGCCCTGCTGGTTGACGTTGCCCGAGCCCTGCTGGTTCACGTTCCCGGAACCCTGCTGGTTGACGTTGCCGCCGCCGGAGCCCTGGTTGACGTTGCCGCCGCTGCTGCCCTGGTTGACGTTGCCGCCGCCGGAGCCCTGGTTGACGTTGCCGAACGAGCCGCCCTGGTTGACGTTCCCGCCGCCACCGCCCTGGTTGACGTTGCCCGCATGGTGCACGGGCGCGGCGAATCCGCCGTCGTGGTGGGAGTGCTGGGAGTCCCACTCCTGGCGGTGGTGGCAGGTCCCCGGGCAGAACGAGTACGCGCCGTGGATCGGGCAGTGGTAGCCCTGCTGGTCGGCGATCGCGGCCGGCGACTGCTGGTTGACGTTCCCGCCGAGGCCGCCCTGGTTGACGTTGCCGAACGAGCCGCCCTGGTTGACGTTCCCGTCGCCGGAGCCCTGGTTGACGTTGCCGCCCCCGGAGCCCTGGTTGACGTTGCCCCCGCCGGAGCCCTGGTTGACGTTGCCGCCGCCGGAGCCCTGGTTGACGTTGCCCCCGCCGGAGCCCTGGTTGACGTTCCCGCCGCCGGAGCCCTGGTTGACGTTGCCGCCCCCGGAGCCCTGGTTGACGTTGCCCCCGCCGGAGCCCTGGTTGACGTTCCCGCCGCTGCTGCCCTGGTTGACGTTGCCGGGAGGCGGCTCGACCGTTTCGGTCATCTCGTGTCCTCTCATCTGGTCGGGCCGCAGACCTGGCTCGGCGCGCTCGCGCCGGCTGGTGGCTCACACGACTCCCGGTGCGGGGGCCGGTCCGGGCCTTCTTCGACGAGACAGAGCTTGGACATCCTGTCGCGCAGGGTCATGAGTACCGGAGTACTCAACTGCTGGTCCACGGCTTCCGTCACCTACTCGACGGCACGGTGACGGGTGAGATGCTCACGGAACGTCAGCGGGTCGTGCGGATTCCGCTGACCTGGGCCAGGTCACCGCGGCCGGAAACGCCCAACTTGGCGTAGACCATCCGCAGGATGTTGTCCACGGTCCGGACGCTGACGACGAGCTGTCCGGCGATGGCCTTGCTCGTCAGCCCCGAGGCGGCCAGCGACGCGATCTCCATCTCGCGCCGGGTGAGGTCGGCGACGCCGTCGAGCTGCTCCAGCGCCGGCGTGGAGGCGTCCTCGCACGACTCGGCCCACGCCCGGGCCCGCGACGCCGACCCCCCGCCGGAGCCGGTGGCCCCGTGCGCGCGGTGGACGACCGCGGCCTGCGCCGCGGTCTCGGCGGCGTCGAGCAGCAGTCCCGCGGCGGCGAACCCGTCGGCGACCTCGTCGAGCGCCTCGCCGTCGCCCTCGGCCAGGGCCCGCCCGTGGGCGGCGTAGAGCATGAGCAGTCCGCTCGCGGTGTCACGGGTGAGCTCCTCGAGACGCTCGGTCACCGGGCCCGTGATGCCGAGGCGGACGGCGGTGTGCAGCGCCGCCACGCGGGCGCCGAGGGTGGCCGGGCCGTCGGCGACCTCGAGGGCGATGCGCTCGGCCTCCGTCGTCTGGCCCACCTCCCCGGCCAACCACACCTGCGCCGCGCCCGCCGAACCCGGGAACGGGCCGTCGACACCGAGGTCGCCCGCCTCCTCGAAGACCGACCGGGCGCGGGGGGTGTTGCCGAGGGACGAGATCGCGATCGCCAGCTCGCTGACCAGCGGCACAGTGAACAGGAAGCTGTCCGCCGGCACCCCGGCCGCCGCCTCGAGCAGCCACCGCGTCGCGGTGCCGAGCCGCCCGCGACGGGCGGCCACGATGCCGATCCAGGTCGCGCCGAGGGCGGCCGTCGTGCGCTGCCCGTCCTCGACGGCCCGGCCGTGGGCGGCCACCGCCGTCGCCTCCGCCTCGTCCAGCCGGCCCGTCTCCAGGTCGGCGTACCAGCGTGCGGCGGTGAGCTCCACCAGCATCCAGCCGCCGGTCGGGTCCTGGCCCTTCGACTCCAGGCCGCGGTCGGCCAGCCGACGGGCCTCCGCCGCGCGTCCGGCACGGGCGGCCGCCGTCGCCGCGACCGCGAGCGCCGCGAGGGGCGCGTCGTCGGCGCGCGGCTCCTCGACCAGGTCGGCGACGACGCCGCTCGCGCCGAGGTGGTCACCGCCGAGCAGCAGCGCGAACGCCCGCAGGACCGCGGCCTCCGCGGAGTCGGGGAGGTCGTCGCCCGCGTCGGCCACCGCCCGCCGCGCGCCGGCCGCGTCGCGCAGGCCCCAGAGCAGGTTGTAGGCCCGCGTGAGGGCGACCGTGACCCGCAGGTCCGGGGACGGATCCTCGTCCCGCGCGAGCGGGCCGAGCACCTCCTCGGCGTCCACCGAGCGGCCGAGCCGTACCAGGACGCGCGCGTGGTCGAGCTGCGCACCGGCGTCGCCGACGGTCGCCGCCTCCCGCAGCAGCCGTTCCGCGAGCACGGGGTCGGTGTCGACGGCTCCGGCCGCCGCCGCGACGAGGTCGGACGGATCGGACCAGGCCCCCTGTCCGACGCGCCACGCCAGCAGCCGCCGGTGGTCCTCCTCGCGCCGCACGCCGCGGGACTCGAGCGCGTCCGCGAGCCGCTGGTAGTGCTGGCGCTCCTGGTACGGCGTCGCGGCGCGGCGCAGCACCTCGGTGTGCAGCGGGTGGGCGAGCAGCACCTCGACGCGACGGCCCGTGCGTCGCGACGTGACGATGCCGCGGTCTTCGAGGGCCTCGACCGTCTCGGGTGACGTCAGCTCCGCGGCGAGGTCGCTGCCCAGGGGCTGGCCGAAGGCGAGCAGCCGCATGAGGGTCTGTTCGAGGGGCGCGGAGCCCTCGGTGCGCTGGTGCATGATCTCGGCGAGCCGCGGCGAGATCGGGATCGTGCCGTCGGTGTGCCACACGCGACCGGTGGCCGTGAGGGCCCCGCTGGCCCGCGCGCCCAGCACGAGCTCGCGCAGGAAGAGCGGGTTGCCCAGCGAGAGCGACCACAGCCGGTGCAGCGTCGCCGCGTCGACGTGGCCGCCGAGCACCGTGACCACGAGGTCGTCGCTCTCCTGGCGCGTGAGCTCCGGGAGGTCGATGCGCTCGACCAGCGACTCCTTCCACAGCGCGAACACCGGCTCGGGGACCGAGACGCCGGTGGGCGCGGTGAGCACCAGGAACGCGTCGCCGGAGGACGCGAGCTGGTGCAGCAGCACCGCGGAGGTCTCGTCGAGCAGGTGGACATCGTCGACGCCGAGGAGCAGCGTGGCCGCCCCCTTGGCGCGCAGCAGGACCTGCCGGGCCTCGTGCAGGAGCCAGCCCGGGCTGCCGTCGCCCTGGTCGAGCTCGGGCAGCAGGTGGCTCAGCGCCCCGAGCGGGATCGTTCGTGTCGCGCGGGAGGCCATCACCCAGACCGGGTGCCAGGACGGACCGTCCGGGTGGCCGTCCGCGGGTGCGGTCGACCCGACGCCGACCAGCGCCGCCCGCGCGAACCGCGTGCGGCCGACACCGGGGGGCCCGACCGCGATGACGCCGGCCCGCTCGCGGCGCGCGGCGATGCGCTGCACCGTGCCCAGGGCCTCGGCGCGTCCGGCGAGGGGCCACTCCCGCTCGTCGCCGCTCACCGGTCCACCACCCCGGGCGCCCGCGGGGACGGCGTGACCATGTCGCCTCCCCTGCCTCGTCGGACGACCCGAGTGTGGCGCGGGACCTGGCATCCGGGAACGGTTGGGCTCCCCGTTACGTACTAGTGCGGATGTCGGGCCGGGCACGGCCCCGGGTCTTGATCGTTCGTGGAGCAGTCTCCTCATGTCCTGGGGGCCACCGGAAGCATCTCGACCGGCTTTGCGTAGTCAGCCCGGGCCTATTCAGGTAACTCGAGGTCACAGGTAATCGCCGGTGATCCGGACGAGCGCGGCCAGCGGGGCACGGGGGAGACTGATCCGACCACCACCGCTCGGACGCACCGCCGAGGAGACCGCCGTTGAGGATCGCCCTCGTCGCGACCTGTCTCGGGGACGCGATGTTCCCCCAGGCGCCGCGGGCCACCACCCTGCTGCTCGAGCGCCTCGGGCACGAGGTCGTGTTCCCCGCCGACCAGACGTGCTGCGGGCAGGCTCACGTCAACACCGGCTACCTCGACCTGGCCCTGCCGCTGGTGCGCCACCACGTGGAGGTCTTCAGCGGGACCGCCGACGTCGTCGTCGCGCCGTCCGGGTCCTGCGTCGGCTGCGTCCGCCACCAGCACGCGATGGTCGCCCGCCGGGGCGGTGACGAGGGGCTCGCGCGGGCCGCCGAGGAGCTGGCGGGACGCACCTACGAGCTCTCCGAGCTGCTCGTCGACGTCCTCGGGGTCACCGACGTCGGCGCCTACTACCCGCACCGCGTCACCTACCACCCGACGTGCCACTCGCTGCGGATGCTGCGCGTCGGGGACAAGCCGCTGCGGCTGCTGCGCGCGGTCCGCGGTCTGACGCTCTCCGAGCTGCCCGACGCCGAGGTGTGCTGCGGGTTCGGGGGCACCTTCGCGGTGAAGAACGCGGAGACGTCGACGGCGATGCTCGCGGACAAGATGGCGAACGTCCTCTCCACGCACGCCGAGGTGTGCACCGCGGGTGACACGTCGTGCCTCATGCACATCGGCGGCGGGCTCTCGCGCCTGCGCTCCGGGGTCCGCACCGTGCACCTGGCGGAGATCCTGGCCTCGACGGAGCAGACGGGCGCCCCGTCCGACGCCGTCATGGAGGTGTCCTCGTGACCACTGATCTGGGCATGCCGACCGTCGCGGCCGACCCGCACGGGCACCTGCGCGGCACCGAGCCGTTCCCCGTCGCCGCGCACCGGGCGCTGGCCGACACCCAGCTGCGCCAGAACCTCGGGCACGCCACCCGCACGATCCGCGCCAAGCGCGCCGGGGTCGTCGCCGAGGTCGACGACTGGGAGGAGCTGCGCCGCGCCGGCGAGGGCGTCAAGGCCGACGTCATGGCGCGGCTGCCCGAGCTGCTCGAGCAGCTCGAGGCGTCGGTGACCGACCGCGGCGGCGTCGTGCACTGGGCCCGGGACGCCGAGGAGGCCAACCGGATCGTCGTCGACCTGGTGCGGGGCACCGGGGCCGACGAGGTCGTCAAGGTCAAGTCGATGGCCACGCAGGAGACCGGGCTCAACGAGGCCCTGGGCGCGGCCGGGATCGCCGCGCTGGAGACCGACCTCGCCGAGCTCATCGTCCAGCTCTCCGACGACCGCCCGTCGCACTTCCTCGTGCCGGCCATCCACCGCAACCGCTCGGAGATCCGCGACATCTTCCTGCGCGAGATGCCCGACGTGGACCCGGACCTCACCGACGAGCCCCGCCGGCTCGCCATGGCGGCCCGGACGCACCTACGGCGGAAGTTCCTCTCGGCGACGGTCGGCATCTCCGGGGTGAACTTCGCGGTCGCCGACACCGGCACGATCTCGGTGGTGGAGTCCGAGGGCAACGGGCGGATGTGCCTGACGCTGCCGGACACGCTGATCACGGTGATGGGCGTCGAGAAGGTCGTCCCGACGTGGTCGGACCTCGAGGTCTTCCTGCAGCTGCTGCCGCGCAGCTCCACCGGTGAGCGGATGAACCCGTACACGTCGACGTGGAGCGGGGTCACCCCCGGCGACGGCCCGCAGACGTTCCACCTCGTGCTGCTCGACAACGGGCGCTCGAACGTCCTCGCCTCGCCGGACGGGCGCCAGGCGCTGCACTGCATCCGCTGCTCGGCGTGCCTCAACGTCTGCCCGGTCTACGAGCGCGCGGGCGGGCACGCCTACGGCTCGATCTACCCCGGGCCGATCGGCGCGGTGCTCTCGCCGCAGCTCACCGGCATCGACGGCCCCGACGACGTCAACGCCTCGCTGCCCTACGCCTCGTCGCTGTGCGGGGCCTGCTTCGACGCGTGCCCGGTGCGCATCGACATCCCGCACCTGCTCGTGCAGCAGCGCGCGGCGGCGGTCGAGGCGCACACCCGCCCGACCGCGCAGGACGTGGCGATGCGCGCCGCGGCGGCCGCGATGGCGACGCCGGGACGCTTCTCGCTGGCCGAGCGCGTGGTGAAGCTGGGACGGCTGCTGGGGCGCTCGGGGCGGATCCGCTCGGTGCCCGGGCCGGGCGCGGCGGCGTGGTTCGGGGCGCGCGACATGCCCCCGCCGCCGGCGGAGACGTTCCGGCAGTGGTGGGAGCGTCGTGGACGCGCGTGAGGAGGTCCTGGCCCGGCTGCGGACCGCGCGGGACGCGGGCGGCGCGACGTCGCCGGCGGTGCCGCGCGACTACCGGCGCACCGGGGCCCACGCGCCGGGCAGCGCGGCGGTGGTCGACCGGCTCGAGGAGACGCTGACCGACTACCGGGCGACGGTGCACCGCGTCGCCGACGAGGACGGCGTCGCGGCGGCGATCGCGCGGGTGCTCTCCGACGCCGGGGCGACCACGTTCGTCGCCCCGCCCGGCCTGCCGGCGCGCTGGCTCGCCGAGGTCACCGCCCGCGTGCGGCCCGACGAGCCGGCGCTGACGGTCGCCGCGCTCGACCGCGTCGACGCCGTCGTCACCGGCGCCGCGGTGGCGATCGCGGACACCGGCACGTTCGTGCTCGATGCGCTGGCCCCGGACCAGGGCCGCCGGGCGATCACGCTGGTGCCCGACCACCACGTCTGCGTCATCCGCGCCGACGCCGTCGTCTCGTCGGTGCCCGAGGCCCTCGCGCGTCTCGACCCGGACCGTCCCCTGACGTTCGTCTCCGGCCCGTCGGCCACCAGCGACATCGAGCTCGACCGCGTCGAGGGCGTCCACGGTCCCCGTCGCCTCGACGTCGTGCTCGTGGGACCTCACACGGGGTGACCGGCGGCGTCGCCGGGTCGGCCGCGGGCCGAACGGGTGGCGTGGATCACTTCGTCGCGTCCGGACCGCCGGTCGCCGCACGGCGGGCCCGGGCCGCGTGGGACGGGTGGTTCCGGGGAACGGCCGAAGCCACCCCGCATCGCCCGGACGCCAGGAGACACCGCCGGTGACCAGCCACCCGAACGGCCGCTCCCCACTCGCTCCCGTCCCCACCGTCCCGCCGGTGCCGCCCGGCGGCACGGCGGGGGTGGCGGGGCCGCTGTCGCAGGCCGTGGCCGAGGCGACCGCTCGCGCCACGCGGACGCGGCTGGAGGATGACCCGCGGCGCACGTGGGAGCACACCGCGGGCGGGCAGCCCTCGCCGGTGCCGAAGCGGCTGCTCGTGGCCGTGAGCCACGCGATCGAGAAGGCGGTCGTCGCCGCGCCGATCACCGGCTCGCCGACGCCGACCGTGGTGATCGCGCTCTTCCAGCGCCTCGAGTTCTTCGAGCGCGAGCGCGTGGTCTACGAGCGCCTCGCCGAGTCCGGGGCCGACGTGGTGGTCGGCTTCGTGCGCGGCGAGGAGCACGCCCCGCCCCGCGGCGTGCACACCGTGCTGCTCGAGCCCGACGAGAAGCTCGCCGACGAGTGGACGGTGGTCGCCGTCGGGCCGGGCGCGGGCGCCTTCCTGGTGGCCACCGACCAGCACGCCTACGACGCCCGCGAGCGCGACCGGGAGGCCAGCCGCCGCTTCGCGGGCCGCTGGGGCTACGCGCACGCCCAGGCGGGGGCGGAGCTCGCCCGGCTGCGCCTCGCGCTGGGCGCCCGGCTGCCCGAGGAGCTGCTGCGGCGGATCGACGCGCTGCTCGGCGAGGTGATGGCCGCGGGCGGGGAGGTCGCCGGCAGCGGCGGCACGCCGGCGGAGGCGTGGGCGACGGCGTCGCTGGCCCACATGATCACCCGGATGCAGACCGCCCAGGCGGGCAGCCGCGCCCTGCGCGAGCAGCTCGCCGACGCGCAGCGGGCCGCCGACGCGCAGCGCGTCGCCGAGACCGACCCGTCCAGCGGGCTGCCGACCCCGGACTTCCTCGAGCGGTGGTCGGCGCCGGGCGGCACGACCGAGCTGCCGGTCGGCCTCGCGCTCGTCGACGTCCCCGGGCTCGACACCGAGTTCGCCGACCCGCGGGCGGAGTACCACGCCGCGCGCAAGGTCGCCGCCGCGCTGGAGCAGCCGCTCGGTCCGGTGGACGCCGCGGTGCGCCTCGGCCGGCGCGAGTTCCTCGTGGTCGTCCCCGGCGCCTCGCCGCGCCACCTCGCGGGCCTCGGCGACGAGATCGCCGAGCAGCTGGAGCTGTCCTCCGACGGCTACCCGCACGTCCCGCTGACCGCCACGGTGGCCACGGTCGTCACCCACACCCGGCCACTGCCCGTCGAGGACCTCCGGGTCGCGCTGGGCCGCCTGCCCGCCGACGCGACCGGCGCCGTCGACGCCGGCCACACCCTGGTCGGCGAGCGGCTGGCCGTCGTCTCGACCCGCGCCGGACGCGTCGTGCCCGCGCCGGGGCACAGCGCTGCCGAGGGTTCGGCGCCCCCGGTGGCGACGGTCGAGCACCCCTGGTTCGGCCCGGACGAGCCCCATCCGGACGACCTGCTGCCCGGCTCCCACGGCGTCGTCGCCGCCGAGGTGCCCCAGCCGCGCTGACCGGCGTCAGCGCCCGCGCACGGGCGCACCCCAGTCGGTGCCGTCGCGCAGGGTGCGCTTGAGGAGCTTGCCGCCCGGGTTGCGGGGCAGCGGGTCGGTGGTGGTGACGACGTACTGCGGCACCTTGTAGTCGGCGATCCGGTCGGCCAGGTGGTCGAGCACGGCGCCGACGTCGATGTCGGTGCCCGCCGTGCCGACGAGCACGGCGCCGACCTTCTCGCCCATGACGTCGTCGGGCACCCCGACCACGGCCGCGTCGGCCACGCCCGGCGCGCCCGCGAGCGCGTTCTCGACCTCCACCGAGTAGACGTTCTCGCCGCCCCGGTTGATGACGTCCTTGGCCCGGTCCACCACCCGCACGATGCCGTCGTCGACGCGGGCGAGGTCGCCGCTGTGCAGCCAGCCGTCGACGAACGTCGCGGCCGTCGCCTCCGGCGCCCGCCAGTAGCCGTCGACGACGTTCGGCCCGCGGATCAGCAGCTCCCCGACGCCCGCCTCGTCGGCGTCGGCGAGGGCGAGGTCCACCACCGGCGCGGCGAAGCCGACCGCATCGGCGTGCTCGGCGGCGTACTCGTGGGGCAGGAAGGTGGCGATCGAGGACGTCTCGGTGAGCCCGAACCCGTTGCCCAGCCGCGCCTGCGGCAGGCGCTCCATCAGCCGCCGCACCAGGGCGGGCGCCATCGGCGCGCCGCCGTAGGTGAGCCTCTTGACGTGGGACAGGTCGGCGTCGAGGTCGCCGCGGCCGAGCGTCAGCCCGTAGACGGCGGGCACGCTGACCACGGTGTCGATGCGCTCGTCGACGATCGCGCGCACGAACGCGGCGCCGTCGAACGCCGGCAGCACCACCGTCGTCCCGCCCAGCCCGAGCTGGACGAGCAGCTGCGAGTTGCACCCCGTGACGTGGAACAGCGGCACCGAGACGAGGTTGCGCACCGCCGGGCCCTCGGCGCGGTCGATGCCGATGACGCGGATCGCGGTCTCGACGTTGGCCAGGAAGTTGCCGTGGGTGGTGCGGGCGCCCTTGGGGCGCCCGGTGGTGCCGCTCGTGTAGAAGATCGCGGCCAGGTCGCCGGGGACGAGGTCGTCGAGGGCCTCCGGGTTGCCGGCCGGCAGGGGCGTGCGCGGGCGCATGACCACCGACGCCCCGCTGTCGGCGAGGACGTGCTCGACCTCGGGCGCGGCGAAGCGGGTGTTGACCGGCACGGCGACCGCCCCGGCGAGCAGCGTGCCGAGGAAGCCGACCACCCAGTCCAGGCCGGCCGGCAGCAGGGACGCCACGCGGTCGCCGCGAGTCACGCCCTCGCCGACGAGGCCGCCGGCGACGCGGGCCGCGCGCTCCCACAGCTCTGCGTACGAGACCCGCTCGCCGCCGACCTCCACCAGCGCCTCGACGTCGGGGTGCCGTTCCACCGACGCCCGCACCATCGCGACCACCGAGGGCTGGAGGTGGTCGTAGCGGGCGATGCCGTCGTCGCCACGGGTGATGCCGGAGGTGTCGAACACCGCCGGTCCCCGGTCGACCGGGACGGGGCTCACGAGAAGTACCGCCGCGGGTTGTCGACGAGCATCGTCGTGATCTGCTCGTCGGTGACGCCCTGCTCGCGCAGCGCGGGCAGGACGTCGCGGTGGATGTGCTCGAAG
Organism: Actinomycetospora chlora; assembly: GCF_039542135.1. Lineage (NCBI taxonomy): Bacteria > Bacillati > Actinomycetota > Actinomycetes > Pseudonocardiales > Pseudonocardiaceae > Actinomycetospora > Actinomycetospora chlora. The sequence goes on along the minus strand of NZ_BAABHO010000045.1, from coordinate 44,740 downwards.
TGCCAGTTGGGCAGCATCTGCTCCTTCGTGGCCTGGCTGTCGCCGGAGAAGAAGTCGATGTAGCAGGACGCGTCGTGGGACAGCACGATCTTCTCGGCGTAGCCCTCGGCGCAGAGGGTGGCGATGGTGGCCACGCGCTGGTCGGTGGGGTTGAAGACGTCGACCCCGAAGCGGTCGGCGCCGATCAGGGCCCCGCGGTCGGCGATCTCGCGCAGGTAGTCGAGGTCGTTGCTGTCGCCGGCGTGCCCGACGACGACCTTGGTGAGGTCGACGCCCGCCGTCGCGTAGAGGTCCAGCGCGAGCCGCCCGGTCTGGTGTGGCCCGTTGGTGTGCACGGTGATCGGGACGCCGGTCTCGACGTGCGCCGCCGCGATCGCCTGCTGGATGCGGGTCTGGTCGGGGGTCAGGCCGCGCTCCTCGACGACGCCCTTGAGGAACGCCGCCTTGATCCCGGTCCCGCCGATGCCCTCCCGGATGTCCCTCAGGAACATCGCCAGCATCGGCTCGTCGCCGCCGAGGACGGTGCCCGGGCCGCGGTAGTGCAGGAAGTGCGGGATCTCGTCGAAGGTGTAGAGGCCGGTGGCGACCACGATGTTGAGGTCGACCTCGGCGTTGATCCGCGCCACGCGCGGGACGTAGCGGCCGAGGCCCACGACGGTGGGGTCGACGATCGTGGTGACGCCGAGGTCGCGCAGCCGGCGCAGCTTGTCGATCGCGTCGGCGACGCGGACCTCCTCGTCCCAGTACTCGTCGCCGTAGTTCTGCATGACGTCCGGCGACAGCACGAAGACGTGCTCGTGCATGAGCGTCGTGCCGAGGTCGCCGACGTCCACCGGACCCCGCACCGTCTCCACCGAGGGCATGAGCCCGCACCTCCCCGCGTCGCGGTTGTGACGCGGGCCACCCTACGGTGCGCGGCGGGCCGGCTCAGACCTGTCGGTAGGCCAGCAGGCGCACGCCGAGGGCCGACTCGGCACGCTGGACCTCGGCGAGCTGCTCCGCGCTGAGGTCGGCGTACGGGCTCGCGGCCTCGTAGGCGACGACCGGTGTCCCGAGGCGCTGCTCGAGACGGTGGATCTCCTCGAGGGCGGCGTCGTCGAGGGCGGCGGGGCGCAGGTCGGGGCCGGTGGGCGGAGCGGACACGGAGGCCTCCCGGGGTCGAACGGGTGTGACCGGCGACACGCCGGACGCACGCCGACTATCCCGCGCACGATCAGCCCAATCACTCCCTCCGGGCGGAAGTCGCCGGGCGGCGGCGGGGTTGACGTCGGTGCGATGACGACATCCCCCGAGGTGCCCACCCGCACCCGCCTCTGGACCCCCCACCACGTCCTGGTCACCCGCTCCGCGCAGGAGCACCCGCACACCGCCGAGATCCTCCGCCGCTGCGAGGCCGCCGGTGTCGACGACGTCGAGCTGCTGCGCGGCGACCGCATCACCGGCGTCCGCGGCGGGACCGAGCGCGAGACCTACGCCCGCGCCAAGGCCACCCTCGCGGTCGTCACCAGCCCCGCGTCGGCCCGCAAGCTGGGCCCGATCCCGCCGAGCGCCGACTGGCGCGTCGACCTCGCGCGCGGCTGCCCGGCGCACTGCCAGTACTGCTACCTCGCCGGGTCACTGTCCGGACCGCCGGTGACCCGTGTGTTCGGGGACCTCGAGGAGATCCTCGCCGGGCTCGACGCCTACGTCGGCCACGGCACGATCACCTCGACGAACGCCGCCCGCGCCGCCGAGGGCACGACGTTCGAGGCGTCCTGCTACACCGATCCGCTCGGCATCGAGCACGTCACCGGCAGCCTCTCGGCGGCGATCCGCCACGTCGGCACCCACGACTTCGGCGGGCCGGTGCAGCTGCGCGCGACGACCAAGTTCGCCGACGTCGCCGGCCTGCTCGACCTGCCCCACGGCGGACGCACCCGGCTGCGGTTCTCGGTCGGGCCGGAGGCGGTGACCGGCCGCTTCGAGGGCGGCACCGACCCCGTCGCCGCGCGCATCGACGCCCTGGCGACGATGGCCCGCGCGGGCTGGCCGGTCGGGCTGACGATCGCGCCGATCATGCCCGTCGGCGACTGGCGCACGGCCTACAGCGACCTGCTGGCCCGCGTCGCGGCGGCGCTCGCGGGCGCCGGCGTGGCGGGCGACCTCGACCTGACCGCCGAGTGCATCACCCACCGCTTCACGCCGGGCAGCAAGGAGACCCTCGAGACCTGGTACCCGCGCACCCGGCTCGAGATGGACCCGGAGCAGCGGAAGACCAAGCGCGGCAAGTTCGGCGCGGTGAAGCACGTCTACCCCGACGACGTCATGGCCGACCTGCGCGCCCACGTCACCGACGAGCTCGCCGAGCGCCTCCCCGCCGCCCGCGTCCTCTACTGGACCTAGCCGGCCCCCGCGAGCTCGGCGCGGTGCGCCCGGGCCCAGGCGGCGAAGGGGCGCGCCGGGCGCCCGAGCACGTGCTCGACGGTGGGCAGGACCTCGGCGCCGTCGTCGCTGCGGAGCGTGCGGGCCAGGACGGCGTCGATGGCGGCCTCGGACATCCCGCCCCGCGCCATGCCCGCGCGGACCTGCTCGAGCGGCGGCTCGACGGCGCGCAGCGGCCGGCCCAGCACGGTGGCGACCTCGGCCAGCTCCTCGGCCGGGGTCAGTGCGGCCGGGCCGGAGAGCCGGTGCACCGCACCCGCGTGGCGGCCGGTGACGTCGGTGAGAGCCGCGGCGGCGACCGCGGCGATGTCGGCCGGGTCGATCGAGGTCGCCGGCCGGTGGGCGAAGGGCACGGCGATCTCGTCGCCGCGCGCGATCTGCGGCGCCCACCCGAGCGCGTTCGACATGAACCGTCCGGGCCGCAGGACCGTCCACTCCGGGGCAGCGTCGACGACGGCCCGCTCGGCGCGACCCCACCACGCGGCGAGGACGTCGTCGCCCTCGCCGCCGCTGAGCACCGAGAGCAGCACCAGGCGACCCGTCCCGGCCCGCGCAGCGGCGCCGGCGAGGGCCTCGACGTGCGCGGGGACCGCGTCCGCCGCGACCTGCTGGGCGGACATGACGAACGCCCGCGCGGCGCCCGCGAACGCGGCGTCGAGCGAGGCGGGGTCGTCGGCGTCCCCGGCGACCACCTCGACGCCGTCCGGGACGGCGAGCTGCGCCGGCCGGCGGGTCATGGCGCGGACACGGTGGCCGCCGGCGGCGAGCTGCGCGACCAGCTCGGCGCCGACGTGACCGCTGGCGCCGGTCACCAGGACGGTGTCCTCGGTCATGGCGGATCCTCTCGACCGAAGCGGGCGGGAAAACGTTAGACATCGAACGATTAGTCGTCAAACGTTTTGGTGTTACCGTCGCGCGGTGGTCGAGACCGCGCCGGAACCCGCGCCGGGGTCGCTGTCCGCCCGGGCGGGGGACGGGCCGCCGCTGGGCCTGCTGCTCACCACCGCGGCGCGCGAGGTCGGCCGCGCCTTCAACGCCTCGCTCGCGGCGGCGGGCGGGTCGCTGTCGACCTGGCTGGTGCTGCTCGCCCTCACCTCCGGGCGGGCGACGAGCCAGCGGGAGCTCGCGGCCGCGGTCGGCATCCAGGGCGCGACCCTGACCCACCACCTCGACGCGATGGAGGCCGACGGCCTCGTCACCCGCCGCCGCGACCCCGCGAACCGCCGGGTCCACGTCGTCGAGCTGACCGACGCCGGGCGCGCGGCGTTCACCCGGCTGCGGGAGGTCGCCGTCGAGCACGACCGGCGCCTGCACGCGGGCCTCGACCCGGACGACGTCGACGTCGTCCGGCGGGTGCTCGGCCGGCTGCGGAGCAACGTCGCCGGCGGCGACACCGGCCGGCCGGCGTGACCGTCAGAGCAGCAGGGCCAGCTGGCGAGACTGGGCGACCAGGACCCCGCGGCTGTCCCAGACCTCCACGTCCTCCTCGTGCAGGCCGTGGGCGAGGTGGCGGGTGACCGTGCGGCAGGCGAGCGGCCCGGGCGCGGGGTGCTCGCGCAGGTGCACGGTGAGCTGGACGGTGCTCGACCCGCGACCCAGCTCGAGCACCACGGGGGCGGCGCCGTCGACCACGAACGCGAGGTCGAGCAGGGTCGCGTCGGATCCGTCGGCGAAGGCGAACCAGAACTCGGCGCTCGGGTCGCCGGAGGGCTCGCCGCGCGTCCAGCCGGGCATCGCCGTGACGCCGTAGCGCATCCGCCGTCCCACCGACGCGACCTCCGGCGGGGCGTCGTCGCCGCCGAACGTCCGGCACTGCTCGAACGGCGGCAGCTCGGGCGGGGCGGTCAGGTCGACGGGGTCGGCCGGCGTGGCGGCGAGATCGGCGAAGCTCGCCTCGAGGCGCAGCACGTCGCGCTCCACGCCGTCGGGGCCGGCCTGCACGAGGCGCGCGGTGCCGGTGGCCAGGCGTCGCCCGGCGCGGACGACCTCGGTGAGCACCCGGGCCGGGCCCGGCCACGCGGGCCGCAGGTAGGACGCCGAGGCGACGACCGGGTCGGGCAGCGGGACCTCCGCCGCCAGCGCCCGCAGGGCGACGCTGATCTGGTAGCCGCCGTTGAGCCGCCCGTCGTCGAGGCCCCAGCGGTCGGACAGGTCGATCCCGTGCACGCCGTCGCCGACCCGCTCGCCCGTGCTGTCCAGCGCCAGCTCACCGATCACGCGGGCGAGTAGACCACCTCAGCGCCGCCCGCGCGGGAGGGCGCGGACGAGCGGCAGGACGCGGTGGTGCACCCGCTCGGTGAGGGCGATCTCGGTGCGCGTGCGCTCCACGCCCGGGGTGCCGATGATCCCCTGGACCACGTGCTCCAGGTGCGCGTTGGTCCGCGCGACCACGCGCGCCCACAGGTCGCCGTCGCCGGTGATGCTGTGGGCCTCGACGACCTCGGGGATCGTCGCCAGGTGCTCGGCGACGTCGTCGAGACGGCCCTGGGTGATGTTCAGCGTGACGAACGCGTGCACGTCGTAGCCGAGCGCCTCGGGGTCGACGCGCGGCTCGAACCCGATGATCACGCCGCGCTCCTGCAGGCGCAGGAAGCGGGCCTGGGCGGTGCCGCGCGCGATGCCCAGTGCCCGCGCGTGCTCCCGCAGCCCCACCCGCGGACGCTCGAGCAGGGCGAGCAGCAGGGCGCGGTCGAGGTCGTCGAGGTCCACGGGTCGTCCAATGGCCGAAGCGGATCAGTCGAAGTGCTGTTCGGACGGACCATTGGCCCAGTCGACGAGAACCACGATAGACCACTGGCGAGTAACTCCCTACCTTCGCGACCACCGCGAGTACGCGCGGCCGCCGCCGGGACCACCCCACCCCGCGACCGCCCGCCGAGGAGGTCCGCCATGACCGTCGACGTCCGTCCCCCCGAGCTCGACGTGCCCCACGGCGACGACGGCGGGCACCGCCGGCCGATGAGCCTGCGCGACCGCTACGTGCGCACCACCGGCCGCGTGCACCTCACCGGCGTCCAGGCCCTCGTGCGCCTGCCCCTCGACCAGCACCGTGCCGACCTCGCCGCCCGCCTGCGCACCGGCGGCTACGTCTCGGGCTACGAGGGCTCGCCGCTCGCCGGCTACGACCTCGAGCTCGCCCGCCACCGCGACCTGCTCGACGCGCACGACGTCGTCTTCGCCCCGGGCCTCAACGAGGAGCTCGCGCTCACCGCCGTCGAGGGGACGCAGCTGGCCGCGGCCACCGGCGGGCTGACCCGCGACGGCGTCGTCGGCTACTGGTACGGCAAGGCCCCGGGCCTCGACCGCGCCACCGACGCGCTGCGCCACGCCAACCTCACCGGCACCCACCAGCGCGGCGGCGCCGTCGCGTTCGTCGGCGACGACCCGTCGGCGAAGTCGTCGAGCGTGCCGTGCGCGTCGGAGGCCGCCCTCGCGGACATGGCCGTGCCGGTGCTCTTCCCCGCCGACGCCCAGGACGTCCTCGACCTCGGCCGCCACGCCGTCGCCCTCTCGCGGGCCAGCGGGCTGTGGACGTCGCTGAAGATGGTGACCGCCGTCGCCGACGGGTCGGGAACCGTCGACGTCGACCCGCACCGGCTCGCGATCGTCACCCCGGACACGACGATCGACGGCCGGGAGTACGTCCACACGCCGTCGGCGACGCTGCTGCAGCCGCACCTCGGGCCGATCGAGCGCGACCTCTACCGCGCCCGGCTCGAGATCGCCCGCCGCTACGCCGCGGCCAACGGGCTGAACCGGATCGTCGGGCACGGCCCGGCGACCGTCGGGATCGTCGCGGCGGGTAAGAGCTGGCTCGACCTGCGCCAGGCCCTCGAGACGCTCGGGCTCGACGACGCCGAGCTGGAGCGCCGCGGGGTGCGCCTGCTGCGCGTCGGGATGCCCTGGCCGCTGGAGCCGGGGATCGTCGAGCGCTTCGCCGACGGTCTCGACGAGATCGTCGTCGTCGAGGAGAAGCGGGCGTTCCTCGAGACCCAGGTCAAGGAGCTGCTCTACGGCCGCGCCGGCGCCCCGCGGGTGTACGGCAAGCGCGGCCCCGAGGGCACACCGATGTTCCCCGAGGCCGGCGACCTCGACCCCGACGTCGTCGCCCGCCGCGTCGGCGAGCGCCTCCTCGCGCACGGCGACGTGCCGTCGGTGCGGGCGTGGCGCGACGAGAAGGCCCGCCGCTCCCGGATCGACCTGTCGCTGACGCCGGTCAGCGGCGCCCACCGGACGCCCTTCTACTGCTCGGGCTGCCCGCACAACACCTCGACCACCGCGATCCCCGACGGTTCGCTCGTCGGGGCGGGCATCGGCTGCCACACCATGGTGCTGCTCATGCCGGAGGAGCAGGTCGGCGAGGTCACCGGCCTGACCCAGATGGGCGGCGAGGGCGCGCACTGGCTCGGCATGGCGCCGTTCGTGGAGGCCGACCACTACGTCCAGAACATGGGCGACGGGACGTTCCACCACTCCGGCTCGCTCGCCGTGCGCGCGGCCGTGGCGGCCGGTGCGCACGTGACGTTCCGCCTGCTGCACAACGGCGCCGCGGCGATGACCGGCGGCCAGGACGCCGTGGGTGCGCTGTCGATGCCGGCGCTGACGCGGTCGCTCGCGGCGGAGGGCGTCACGAAGATCCTCGTGACGACGGAGGACCGGTCGCGCTACCGGGGCGTGCGGCTGGCGAAGGGCGTGGAGGTCTGGGACCGCTCGCGCTACTCCGAGGCCCAGCGCGTCCTCGCCGACACCCCCGGTGTCACCGTGCTCATCCACGACCAGGAGTGCGCCGCGCAGAAGCGGCGCAAGCGCAAGCGCGGCACGCTCGCCGACCCGTCGACCCGCGTGATGATCAACGAGCGCGTCTGCGAGGGCTGCGGCGACTGCGGGCAGACGTCGAACTGCCTGTCGGTGACGCCGGTCGACACCGAGTTCGGCCGCAAGACCCGCATCCACCAGGCGTCCTGCAACAAGGACTACTCCTGCCTCGACGGCGACTGCCCGGCCTTCCTGACCGTGGAGCCGGGCGAGCGCCCCGGCGCGGTGGAGGTCGCGCCGCTGGGCGCCGACGCGCTGCCGGTGCCGCCGGCGGTGGTCGACACCGAGGCGTTCACGATCCGGCTCGCCGGTATCGGCGGCACGGGCGTGACGACGGTGTCGCAGGTGCTGGCGACGGCCGGGCTGGTGGCCGGGCGCCACGTCCGCGGCCTGGACCAGACCGGGCTCGCCCAGAAGGGCGGCGCGGTGGTGTCCGACGTCAAGATCAGCACGGCGCCCCACGACGCGGCCGGGCGGGCCGCCGACGGCGAGTGCGACCTCTACCTCGGCGCCGACCTGCTCGTGGCCGCCGAGCCCGCCAACCTCGCCACCTGCGCGTCGTGGCGCACCGTCGCCGCGGTGTCGTCGGCGAAGGTGCCGACCGGCGCGATGGTCGTCGACCCGACCGCCACCTTCCCCGACCCGGACGCCGTCCTGCGCCGCATCACCGACCGGGTCCGCCGGGACGTCGGGGTGGTCCTCGACGCCCGCGCGATCGCGGACGCGCTGTTCGGGGACGACCAGTTCGCCCTGACGCTGCTCGTCGGCGCCGCGTTCCAGGCGGGCGCGCTGCCGCTGCCCGCCGCGGCGATCGAGGAGGCGTTCACGCTCAACGGCGCGGCGGTGGAGCAGAACCTCCAGGCCTTCCGTCGCGGTCGCCAGTCCGTCGCCGACCCGGAGGCGTTCGCGCAGGTGGTCGCCCAGGCCACGGGCACCGGCGCCGACACCGGCGTGCCCGGGCTCACCGACCGTGGCGCGGCCGAGGCGGCCGACATCGTCGCGTCGATCGGGGCCCCGGCGGGCAGCGAGCTCGAGCGGCTGATCGGCATCCGGGTGCCGGAGCTCGTCGCGTACCAGGACGCGGCCTACGCGCGGTCCTACGCCGAGGTCGTGCGCGGCTGCGCCGACGCCGACCCGCGCCTGGCCGAGGCCGTCGCCACCGGCCTGTACAAGCTCATGGCCTACAAGGACGAGTACGAGGTCGCGCGCCTGTCGCTCGACCCCGCGCTCGACGCGTCGGTGCGCGCACAGTTCGGCGACGGCGCCCGCTACGCCTGGAAGCTGCACCCGCCGGTGCTCCGGGCCGCGGGGATGCAGCGCAAGATCACGCTCGGCCGCTGGTTCCGGCCGGGGTACCGGACGCTGCGCGGGATGCGCCGGCTGCGGGGCACGCGCCTCGACCCGTTCGGCGCGGCCGAGGTCCGCCGCGTCGAGCGCGAGCTGGTGGCCGAGTACCGGTCGCTGGTGCCGACGTTGCTGGCCATGACCGACGTCGAGCGGGCGGTGGAGATCGCCGCCCTGCCGGACATGGTGCGCGGCTACGAGCAGATCAAGCTCGACAACGTCGCCCGCTACCGCGCCCGCCTCGCCGAGCTCCTGCCGATGTGAGTAGTCGGGCCCCTATAGGGGCCCCGACTACTCACGTGAAGGTGAGGACGGGGTCGACGGTGACGGGGGTGGCGAGGCTGTTCGCGACGTAGCACTCCTGGTGGGCCAGGTGCACCAGGCGCGTGACGCGGTGCTCGCTCGGGCCCGCGGCGACGGTGATGTGCGGGTGCAGCACGATCGTCGCGATCCGCTGCGGGCCGTCGTCGTGGGACATCGTCGCCTCGGCGTCGTCGCGGTAGGCGGTGACGTCGATGCGGGCCCGCGCGGCGATCGCGAGGAACGACAGCAGCTGGCACGACGACGCGGCCGCGAGCACGAGCTGCTCGGGGTCGAGGCGCGCGGCGTCACCACCGAGCGTCGGGTCGTTCGACAGCTCCAGCGCGGCCGTGGCGGGCGGGGCCTCGACCCGGTGGGCGCGCTCGTAGGCGTCGTAGCCGGCGCCCGTCGAGCCCGACCACGTGCATGTGGCGCGGTAGCGGTGGGTGCCGTCGGGATCGCTCGTGAAGGCCACGGGGCGAGACTAGGTGTGGCGGACCGGATCGATCGGGCAGACCGGACGCTCATGACCGCCCAGGACGACACCACGGCCGCCGAGCGCGACTCCCAGGGGCGCCACGACGCGATCCGGGAGCACGAGGTCGAGCGCACGTTCGACCAGGTGGTGCAGAACGGGCGGCCCCGGCTCTACCGGACGCCGACCGAGCTCGTCGCCAGCGGGACGATCGCCGGCGTCGAGATCGCCCTGGGCGTGCTCGCCTTCCTCGCCGTGGAGCAGGCGACCGGGTCCAAGCTCCTCGCCGGCATCGCGTTCTCGGTCGGCTTCATCGCGCTGCTGCTGGGCAACAGCGAGCTGTTCACCGAGGGCTTCCTCGTGCCGGTGGCCGTGGTGGCGGCCAAGGAGGCCACCTGGAGCCGGCTCGGCCGGTTCTGGGTGCTCACGCTGGTGGGCAACCTCGTCGGCGGGTGGGTCACGATGTGGGCGGTGGTCAACGCCTTCCCGGCGCTCCGGTCGACGGCCGTGAAGGACGGGGCCACCTACGCGACCTCGTCACTGCACTTGTCCACGTTCCTGCTCGCGGTGATCGCCGGCGTCGTCATGACCCTGCTGACGAGGATGCGCAACGGCACCGACGACGACGTCGCGAAGGTCGTGGCCTCCGTGGCCGTCGCCTTCCTCGTCGCCGGGCTCTCGATGTACCACTCGGTGCTCGACTCGCTGTTCATCTTCGGCGGCATCCACGCGGGCGGGTCCTACGGCTACGGCAACTGGATCGTGTTCTTCGCCTGGTCGGTCGGCGGCAACATCGTGGGTGGTCTCGGCATCACGACCGCCCTGCGCCTGCTGCGCAGCGGCGAGCGCTTGCAGGAGTGGCGCGCCGCACCCGGCCCGCACCACGACGGCTGACCCGGCCGCGGATCAGGGCAGCTCGTAGTCCAGTGTCAGACGCTCGTGAGCGACGACGCCGGTGCCCGACAGCCCGGCCAGCCCGCCGGCACCGGACCCCGCGACGACGAACGCCCACTGGCGCATCTCCTGCCCGTCGCCACCCGAGGCGCCGTGCTGGAGGACGAAGCTGCCCGACCGGCCCTCGAGCTCGCCGACGACGCGCTCCTGGGCGAGGTACGCGGCGCCGCCCTCGCCCTGGGTGGTGAGCAGCTCGCCGACCGCGGTGCCCTGCAGCGGCCCGGTGTAGGTCTTGCGGATCAGCGCCCGCCCCGTCGCCGGGCCGCGGCCCTCCGGCTCGGCCAGGGCGTCACCCTCCATCGGCTCCCAGATGTCGATGCTGAACGCGGCTTCCAGGTGGGTCACCCGGCCATCCTGGCGGGTGGAGGCTGACACCTCCCGTCAGGGTCGCGTCAGCTCGTCGGCGATCCGCCGCAGCCGGGCCCGGGCGTCCGGGTCGAGCGCCTGCGGGTCGGGACGGGCCTCACGCAGACCGTTGAAGTAGCGACCGGTCACCCCGGCGAGCTCCGGCGCGACCGCGAGCCGCGCGGTCGCCTCGACGCCCTCGGCGATCGTGCTGATCGGCGACGGCACGATCTTGGTCGGCATGTACGTCGCCGGGTGCAGGGCGGTCGCGGTGACCACCGCCGGGTCGAGCTCGTCGGCGAGGTCGACCGCGTCGAGGATCTGCGCGAGCTTGCTCTGGGTGTAGGCGCGCCAGCCCGAGTAGCCGCGGGTCAGCATCAGGTCGTCGAAGTCGAGGGCGGCCTGGCCCGCCGACGACACCATGACGACGCGGGCCGGGCCCTCGCCGTCGGCCCCGGCCGCCCGCAGCGACGGCAGCAGCCGCCGCGTGAGCAGGTGGCCGGCCAGGTAGTTCACCGCGAACCGCAGCTCGTGGCCGTCCGCGCTCTCCTGCCGGACGCCGCCGCCGGGGACGTCCGCACCGATGCCGGCGTTGTTGACCAGCACGTGCAGGCGCGGGTGATCGGCGGCGACGCGGTCGGCGAGGTCGCGGACCTGGGCGAGGTCGGCGAGGTCCGCCCGGTACCAGGACAGCGCCTCGTTGCCGGTCTCGCGCCGGATCTCCTCCAGCGTCTCCTCGCCCCGCGCGTCGTCACGGCCGTGCAGCAGGACCTCGAGCCCGCGACCGGCGAGGTCGCGGGCCAGGGCGCGGCCGAGCCCGTCGGTCGCGCCCGTGACGAGGGCCGTGCTCACGGACGGTCGGTGCGCTGGCTCGGGTAGCGGGTCGCCGACTGCGGGCCGTAGTACTGCGCCTCGGGGAACGGCACGGTGCGGCCCGGGACGCTGGTCTGCTTGCGCACCTGGCGCACGGCCGAGTCGACGTGCTTGCGGTAGCGCCCGCCGGTGCGGCTGTTCACGAACTCGGCGGCCTGGTCGGCGTACCGGTTGACCTTCTCGGGGTTCTGGCGGGCGTAGCGCCGCGCGGCGGCGACGGCGGCGCCGAGGGCGGCGACCCTGCGCATCAGGGGCATGTGTTCGTCCTCCTCGAGGGGGTGTCCGTCATCGAGTGTGCCCGTTCCCCAGCACGACCGTCGGGCCGTGGCCGGGCGAGTGGGGCGGCCAGGCCAGGGCGTGGGGCCCGGTGGTCCAGGGGTTGCCGGTGCGGGCGAACGCCAGCCACGCTCCGCGGATCGCCGCGCCGAGCGGTTCGACGTCGTCGTCCCACGACGCGCCCGCGAGCATCGGCGCGCCCGCCCACGCGTCGTGGTTGCCGAAGAGGAACGGCAGCTCGACGCAGTGGCACGCGCCCAGCCCCGAGGCCGGCGCACCCCACGCGAAGCGGTAGCTGTACGTCCGCGACCCGGCTCGGGCGGCGTCGTCGGCGAAGCGCTCCGCCGGCGCCCCGAACACCCGGCGGGTGGCGACCTGCGCGCCCGCCGCGGTGATCCGTCCCACCAGTGGCCGTCGTCGCAGGCGGTGCAGCGCGGGGCTGATGCGCACGAAGGTCTCGGCCTCGTCGGCCGTGGAGCCGACGAGGACGTCGTGGCCGGAGCGCGCGGCCTCCGTCCAGGTCGTGCCGGGCGCGAGGGGCGCGACCCCGTCCACCGGCGCGAACGCCGGCGAGGAGTTCAGCCCGCCCCGTCCCGCCGAACGGATCATCGCGTGGCGCTGGGCGGCGAGCAGGGCGTCCACCGGTGCCGTCGCGGGGTCGGCGCCGTCGAGACCCTCGGCCACGAAGCCCGCGATCCGCGCCGCCCGCTGTGGCGACGACAGCCCGAGCCCGAGCTGCCCGCTCTGCAGCACCGCGCGCCCGAACAGCGGGCGCGCCTCGGGCACGGTCATCAGGCAGGCGATCGCGTGCGCCCCCGCCGACTGGCCCATCAGCGTGACCTGCCCCGGGTCGCCGCCGAACGCGCCCACGTGGTCGTGGATCCAGTGCAGCGCGGCGAGCTGGTCGAGCAGGCCGAGGTTGCCGTCGGACACGCCGGGCGACGCGAGCCAGCCGAGGACCCCGAGGCGGTAGCCGAGGTTGACCGCGACGACGTCGCCCTCGGCCACCAGCCGCGTCGTGTCGTACCAGGACGTGGTCGCCGAGCCGATGACGTAGGCCCCGCCGTGCAGCCACACGACCACCGGCCGCGGACGCCCGTCGGAGAGCGCCGCGGCCGGGGTGCGCACGTCGAGGCGCAGGCAGTCCTCGCCCTGGGACGCGTGCTCGTCGGGCGACGGTCCGGTGACCTCGGCGACGCGCGCGGCCAGCTGCGGGCTGACCGGCCCGGGCTCCCGCGCGTCGCGGACCCCCGCCCAGCCCGGGGCGGGCCGGGGCGGGGCGAACCGGTCCGCGATGGCGTAGCGGATGCCGCGGAACTCGACGACGTCGCGGTCACCGGCGCCGCGGCGGTGGCCGCGCAGGGTCCCGGCGGGGAGGGTGACGGTGGTGTCGGTGACCGCGCCCGTCATGCGTGGTGGTCGACGAGGTGCTCGCCCAGCAGGTCCAGCCCGAAGTCGTGGCCGGGGTCGCGCCACACCGAGTGGGCGTGGTTGACCTGGCGCTGGGTGTTGTCCCACTCGGCGAGCAGGCGCGGACCCTGCAGGCGGTAGTAGTGCGGCTCGCCGCGCTCGGCGCCCCCGGCCCACGCGAACGCGACGGCGTCGAGCGCCTCGCCGTCGAACCGGGCCCGCTCGCGCTCGACGAGCCCCGGCGGCATCCGCCCGACGTAGGTGTCGAGCAGGGCGCGCAGCAGCTCCTTCTGTCCCGCCCCCAGGTCGGCGCCGGCAATCCCGCGCGGGGTCGCCGTCAGCTCGGTCGCGGCGTGGTCGGCCTCGGTCACCCCGAGCCCCGACTCGAGCCCGTCGTGGAGCGCCCACATGCGGTCCTCGAGCTCCTGCTGGAAGTGCCCGCGCCACAGGTCGGGCAGCGGGATCAGGCGGTCGCCCGGGCGCGGCCGCACCCGGTTGCCGCTGATGATGTCCGGAGCCGCGACCGGGGTGAGCACGGCGCGGGCACGCTGCTCGGCGTCGAGGGCGTGCAGCAGCTCCCGGGCGGTGTCCTCGACGGCGCCCAGCGGGCGCAGCTCCCGGCCACCGAGCAGCGGCGAGGTCATCGGGTCGGCGCCCAGGAAGCAGGGGCTGCCCGCGACCGTCTCGCCGCCGATGACCAGGTGGTGGACCGAGACGTGGTGCCCGCCGAAGCGCCACGACCAGGGGGCGCCGCTGCTCGGATCGCCGAAGACCCGCAGGTAGTACATGCCGGGGTCGCGGCCCCGGTCGCGCTCGAAGCCCGCGGTGAAGCCCTCGGTGCGGTCGAGGACGTTCTCCAGCCCCATGATCGTCGAGGCGGAGACGTAGCCGGCCTCGGACAGCCCCGTGGACAGCAGCCGCATCGCCGCGCGCTGCTGGTGCGGCCGCTGCTGGTGGAGGGTGAGCCCGCCGTGGTCGGTCGGCGTGTAGTACCAGAGCACGCGCTCGGCGTCGGCGGCCTTCGAGCCCGGCCAGTCCCACACCCCGGTCGCCCGCTGCTCGTCGTCGAGGGTCTCGATCCACGCCACGGCCGCCTCGGCCATCGCTGAGGCGACCGTGCGAGGGGTCGCTGATCCGGACGTCACTTGATGCGCTGCAGCTGGGTGATCACCAGGCCGCCGGCACCCCCGACCAGGTACTCGTCGAGCTTGCCGGCGAACTCCACGAGGTGGCTGTTGGCCAGGTGCGCCTCGAGGTGGCCCGGGCTCTCCCAGTTCTCGTAGAAGAAGAACGTGGCCGGGTCGTCGACGGCGACGTGCAGGTCGTAGTTGACGACACCGTCCTCGGCCAGGGTCGGCTCGACCAGCTGCTCCAGCTCCGAGCGCAGCTGCTGCTCCTTGCCGGGCAGGGCGGTCATGCGGGCGATGACGGTGAGCAGGTTGCGGTTGTTCTCGGTCGGCGTGGGCGTCGGCACTGCGGCCTCCTGGGGTCGACGGCGGCGTCCCGACCCTCCTACCCGCAGCCCCGACGGGCCACGCGTCCGCGCCGATCAGTCCCGGCGCGAGCCCGGCGTGTCGTCGTCCTCGGTGCGGGAGCCGGTGCCGTCCTCCTCCTCGGAGATCGACGGCTCCCGCTCCTCCTCGGCGTCCGGATCGGACGCCGAGGAATCGGACGAGCCGGAGGAGGTCGACCCGACCGCCGCCTCCGCGCCGGTGTCGTCGCCGGTCTCCGACGGCCCGCCGGTCGGGTCGTCCGGCGGACCCGGCGTGGGGCCGCCGGAGGCCGAGCGCCGCGGACCCGGCGTGGTCTGCGGCGGCGCCGCCGGCGGGGGCGGCGCGTTGGTCAGCGTCCGCGACGCGCGGATCGCCGAGCGCGCCCGGACGCCCTGGATCGCGATCAGCCCGGCCCCGAGCAGCACCGCGAGGACACCGAAGACGACGATCGCGCCGACGGTCGCGACCGCCCCGACGATCAGGGCCACCACCCCGACGCCGGCCCAGACGAAGCCGATCCGGCGCATCGTCTCGATGGTCGGCGGCGGGTCCGGCGGCTCGGTCACGGCGTCACGTCCGGCGTCACGTCCGGCGTCACGTCCGGTAGCCGGCCTTCTCGGCGCGGTCCAGGGAGGCCTGGACCTCCTTCTCCGCGGCGGCGCGCCCGACCCACTCGTGGCCCTCGACCTTCTTGTCGGGCTCCAGCGCCTTGTAGACCTCGAAGAAGTGCTGGATCTCCATGCGGTGGTACTCGTCGAGGTGGTGGATGTCGCGCAGGTGCTCCAGGCGCGGGTCGTCGCTCGGCACGCAGAGCACCTTGTCGTCGCCGCCGGCCTCGTCGGTCATCCGGAACATCCCGATCGCGCGGCTGCGCACGAGGCACCCCGGGAACGTCGGCTGCTGCACGAGCACCAGCGCGTCGAGCGGGTCGTCGTCCTGGCCGAGGGTGTTCTCGATGTAGCCGTAGTCGGCCGGGTAGCGCGTCGCGGTGAACAGCGTGCGGTCCAGCCGCAGCCGGCCGGTCTCGTGATCCATCTCGTACTTGTTGCGGCTGCCCTGGGGCACCTCGACCAGCACGTCGAACTCCACGCTGTTCCTCCGCCTGCTCGTCGGACCTACGGGTAGCGAGAGATGTTCCCACTCCCGGGCCACCCATAGCACGCAGGCTGCGCCGGAACGTGACGGTTGGGACGCGCGGAGTGGTGGTATGCCATGCCGTCGCCGACGTCGATCGACGTCGGCACCCCGCTGCAACCACGCGGCGCCCCCTCTCCGATCCCCTCGTCGAGGAGCCCCCGCGTGCTGCGACGACGCCCTGCCCCCGGTCCCGCCGACGGCCGCTACCGCGTCGACGCCCTGCTCGGCGGCACCGCCTGCCGGGTGCACCGGGCCCACGACCTGCTGTTGCAGCGCGACGTCGCGGTCAAGGTCTTCCCCGGCGCCGACGGCCCGGCCCGCTGGCGCCGTGACGCCCTCGTGCGCGCCCAGCTCGGACCGGACCAGGCGGTGGCCGTCCTCGACGGGGCCCCCGACGGCGAGACCGGCCCGTTCGTCGTCATGCCCCTGCTCGCCGCGGGCAGCGTCGACCACGTGCGGCAGCGGTGGGACGCGTGGTCGGCCGCGGTGCTCGTCGAGCGCCTCGCACCTGGACTCGGCCGCCTGCACCGCGCCGGGACCGTGCACGGCGGCGTCGCCGGCGACGCGGTGCTGCTCGACCCGCAGCGGGGCCCGGTCTGGAACGGGCGGAGCACCGCGCCCGCCCCGGGAACGACCCCGGATGACGACGTGGTGGGTCTCGCCCGCGTCGCCGTCGCGCTGGTGACCGGGCGGCCCGGGCCGGCGGTCGCGCCCGAGCCGTCGACGGTCGCGGCCGTCCGGGCGCTCGTGACCGGCGGACGTGACCCCGAGGTCCGGGAGCTGCTGCGCGACGACCTCGCCGCCCTGCCCCTGACGGAGCGGGGCCCGGGCCGGGCACGCAGCACCGTGCTCGCGGCGTGCGCCGCCGCGGCCGTGCTCGGCGGCGCCCTCGGTGTCGGGGTCGGCGTCGCCGGCGGCGCGGATACCGACCGGGCCGTGGCCGACGTGGGCGCGCCGGAGGTCGTGGCCCCCGCTCCCGCGACGGCGTCGCCGGCCGTGGTCGTCACGCTGCCGCGCGCCACCGCTCCGCCGTCGGACGCCGAGCCGGCCGGCACCCGCGCGACGGAGGACGTGCGTGCCGCGACCGCCGGTTCGTCGTCCGGTTCGTCGTCCGGCTCGACGTCCGGCTCGACGTCCGGGCACCGTGCCGCGGCGTCCGAGCCCGCTCAGCACCGGGCCGGGCACGAGACGTCCGGTCAGCGCGACCGCCGGGCAGGTCGCGGCGTCGCCGAGCACCACGACCCCAGCGAGGACGGCAGCGACGAGGACCGCAGCGAGGACCGCGGCGAGGACGGTGGCGGCTCGGACCGCGGCTCCCACCACCGCGGCTCGGACCACGGCTCGGACCACGGCTCGGACCACGGCGCGGACCGGGAGCGCAGGCACGGGTCGGTCGGCGGCCTCCTGGCCCTGTAGGCCGTCGCCGACGCTTCGCCGTCCGAACTCGCTACCTCGGCGGGCTCCTGGCCCTCAGTGCGGCGTGTTGCGGAGGTTCTGGCGGGCGAGCTCGACGACGCGGCCGACGCCGCCCTCGAGCACGGTGCGGCCGAGGGCCAGCGCGAACCCGCGGGCCTCGGTGGCCGTCAGGTGGGTCGGGACCTCGAGCGCGTCGGGCGTGGTGACGACGTCGAGCAGCGCCGGCCCGTCGTGGGCCAGGAACTCGGTGACGGCGGGCTCCAGCTCGCCGGGCTCGGTGACGCGGCGGGCGTGGAATCCCAGCGCCGCCGCGACGGCGGCGTAGTCGACCGCGTCGTGGTCGGTCTCGAAGGGCGGGTCGCCGGCCACGAGCATCTCCAGGCGCACCATGCCGAGGCTGGAGTTGTCGAACACCACGACCTTGAGCGGCAGCCGGTGGGTCTTCACGGTGAGCAGCTCGCCGAGCAGCATGGCGAGCCCGCCGTCGCCGCAGAGCGCCACGACCTGGCGGTCGGGGTGGGAGACCTGCGCGCCGATCGCGAGCGGCAGCGCGTCCGCCATCGAGCCGTGGACGAACGAGCCGAGGATGCGTCGTCGGCCGTTCGGCGTCAGGTAGCGCGCGGCCCACGTGCAGCACATGCCGGTGTCGACGGTGAACACCGCGTCGTCGGCGGCGTGCGCGTCCACCAGCGAGGCGAGGTACTCCGGGTGGATCGGCACGTGCTGGTGGCGCAGCGAGGTGTAGGCCTCGACGGCGGTCTCCACGTGGTGCGCGGTCGCGGCGAGCATGTCGTCGAGGAAGCGCCGGTCGGTCCGCGCGGGCAGCAGCGGCAGCAGCCCGCGCAGGGCCGCCCCGACGTCGGCGACGACGCCCTGGGCCAGCGGCACCCGGCGCCCGAGCCGCTCGGGCGCGACGTCGACCTGCACCACGTTGGCCGTGGGCAGGAAGTCGTCGTAGGGGAAGTCGGTGCCGAGCAGGAGCACGAGGTCGGCCCGGTGCAGCGCCCGGTAGCAGGCCCCGTAGCCCAGCAGGCCGGTCATCCCCACGTCGTAGGGGTTGTCGTACTGCAGGGACTCCTTGCCGCGCAGCGTGTGCCCGACGGGCGCCTGCAGTCGCTCGGCGAGCGCCAGCACCTCGGCCCGGGCGCCGGCGGCGCCGATCCCCGCGAAGACCGCGACCTCCCGGGCGTCGGCGATGCGGGCCGCGAGCTCGGTGAGCGACGCCGGGTCGGGCGCGACCGCGGGCGGGGCGGTGATCGTGGCGCCCACCGGCTCGCCGGTGCCGGCCTCGGTCAGCACGTCGCCGGGCAGCACCAGGACGGCCGCCCCGCGCCGGCCGATCGCGTGCTGCACGGCCAGCCGCGTGAGCCGGACCGTCTGGGACGGGTGGGCGACGGTCTCGCAGAAGCCCACCCCGGTGGAGAACACCGCCTCGGGGCGCGTCTCCTGGAAGAAGCCCGTGCCGATCTGCCGCGACGCGATGTGGGAGGCGAGCGCGAGGACCGGGGCGCCGGAGCGCTGGGCGTCGAGCACGCCCTGCAACAGGTGGGTGTTGCCGGGCCCGCAGCTGCCGGCGCAGACGGCGAGCCGCCCGGTCAGCTGGGCCTCGGCGGCCGCGGCGAAGGCGGCGGCCTCCTCGTGGTGCACGTGGACCCAGTCGATGCCGCCCCGGTCCGCCCCACCGCGCCGGCGCAGCGCCTCGGTGAGGGCGTTCAGGCTGTCCCCGACCAGCCCGTAGATCCGCTGCACGCCGACGGCGACCAGGGCGTCGACGAGGTCGTCGGCGGCGGTCCGGCTCATCGGGCGGGCTCCGTCGCCGCCGCGTCCGCGGCCACCGGGTGCGGGTGGTTGACGAACAGCACCGCGACGACGTTGGCGGCGATGTCCACCACGATGCTGTCGGTGGCGATCATGATCCCGAGGGTCACGACGCCGAGGGCGAGCTCGTGCGGCGGCCGGTCGGGCAGCCCGGCGACGTTGCGCAGCGCCCGCACCAGGACCGGGTGACGGGCGACGTCCTCGCGCTCGGCGAGCCCGTCGAGCTGCCGACCGAGCGTGCGGGCGGTGTCGCGGAGCCGGCCGAGGGACGCGAGGGCGGCCGGCGGTACGGCCAGGGGCGGGGCGGTCATGGCTGGAGGGTCACGGTCGCCGGGGACGGCGCGCATCGGTCGAGCGACCGAAGCCGCTCACCCGTGCCGCGGCGGGGTGACGGAACGGTCGAGCGACCGATGCGCGCCGCGGCGCGGGCGGGCCATCCTCCGCCGCGACACCGCCCCGGATCGATCCCAGAGGTGCTGCGTGGACCGACCCGCCCCGCCGGCGACCGGCACCGCGGGCCCGGCGCCCGCGTCCTCCTGGGCGCCGCTGGCCCACCCCGCATTCCGCTGGATCTGGCTCGCGTCGCTGGTCAGCAACGTCGGGACGTGGATGCAGACCGTCGGGGCGCAGTGGCTGCTGGTGGACGGCCACGCGTCCTCGGCGGTGATCGCCCTGGTCCAGACGGCCTCGTCGCTGCCGGTGCTGCTGGTGACGCTGCCCGCGGGCGTGATCGCCGAGTTCGTCGACCGCCGCCGGGTCCTGCTCGCCGCCCAGGTGTTCCAGCTCGTGGTCGGGGTGCTGCTGGCGGTGCTCACGCTGGTGGGGGCCACGGAGCCCGCGCTCCTGCTGACCTTCACCTTCCTGCTCGGGTGCGGTGCCGCGGCCCAGATGCCCGCCTACCAGGCGTTCGTGCCCGACCTGGTGCCCCGCGACGAGATCGGGTCGGCCGCGGCGCTGGGGTCGATCGCGGTGAACCTGGCCCGCGCGGCGGGCCCGGCCATCGCCGGGCTCCTCATTCCCTCGCTCGGGGTCGCCGGCGTCTTCGGGGTCAACGCGCTGACGTTCGCGGTGTTCGCGGTGGCGCTGCTGCGCGCGCCATCGCCCCCGCGGGCGCCCGGGGCGCGGCAGTCGTTCCTGGCCGGGCTGGAGTCGGGCGGGCGCTACGTG
Organism: Actinomycetospora chlora; assembly: GCF_039542135.1. Lineage (NCBI taxonomy): Bacteria > Bacillati > Actinomycetota > Actinomycetes > Pseudonocardiales > Pseudonocardiaceae > Actinomycetospora > Actinomycetospora chlora. Next base: position 24,496 of record NZ_BAABHO010000045.1, on the reverse strand, counting down.
CGCCACGCGCCGGCGGTCCGCCGGATGATGCTGCGCCTGGTGCTGTTCGCGTTCCCCGCCGGGGTGCTGTGGGCGCTGCTCGCGCCGGTGGCGCACGACCGCCTCGGGCTGGGCTCGTCGGGCTACGGGCTGCTGCTCGGCGCCGCGGGCGTCGGGTCGGTGGCCGGGGCGCTGGTCCTGCCGCGGCTGCGCGCGCGGGTGTCGTTCACCGTGCTGGTCGCCGTCGCCGGGCTGGTCTCCGGCGCGGCCATGGTCGTCGTCGGCGTGAGCCGCTCGCCCGCGGTGGTCGTGCCGGTGCTGCTGCTCGCCGGCGCGGCCTGGATCACGGTCATCGCCGGCACGAATGCGCTCATGCAGACCTTCCTGCCCCGCTGGGTGCGGGCCCGGGCCCTGTCGATCTACCAGCTGGTGGTGTTCACGACCTCGGCGGTCGGCTCGGCGGTGTGGGGGCTGGTGGCCGACGCGATCGGCACCGGCACCACGTTCGTCGTCGCCGGGGTGTGCCTGGTCGGCGGCGCCGCGACGGTCGTGCGGTGGCCCCTGCTGCGGACCGACGTCGGGACCCGGGACGGCGTCGACCCGGCCGCGTGGACCGCGCCCGAGGTGACGCTGACCCCCGACGTCGCCGACGACCCGGTGCGGGTGAGCGTCGTCTACCGGGTCGCGCCCGAGCAGCACGCGGCGTTCCTGGCCGCCGCCCCGCGGCTGCGGGACTCGCGGCGGCGCACCGGCGGCTCGGGCTGGGACCTGGCCCGCGACGGCAGCGACTCGGACGTCTTCGTCGAGGAGTACACGGTGCCGTCCTGGGACGAGTACACCGACCAGAACACCGAGCGGCTCACCGCCTTCGACCGCGGGGTGCTCGACGTCGTCCGCGCCCTCGCGGCGCACGTCGGGCCACCGACCGCGCGGTTCCTCGTCGCCCGTTAGCCGTAGCGCCCGGACAGAACGGTCGACCGACCGATACCGGCGCCCGCGGCGGGCGGCGCACGCTCCTCGCGTCCCCGACCGCGCACCCGCCCCGAGAGGCCCCCGATGACCGACCAGCCGACACCTGTCCTCGAGCAGGCGGCCCAGGACTTCGCGGACGCCACCGCGAAGCCCCCGTTCCTCTACGACCTGGGCCCGGTGGAGGGCCGCAAGGCCGTCGACGACGTCCAGAACGGGGCGGGCGTCGAGCGTCCCGACGCCGACGTCACCGACCTGGTGATCCCCGGCGGACCGACCGGGGAGGTCTCGATCCGCATCGTCAGGCCGGCCGGGGCCACCGGAACCCTGCCCGCGGTGCTCTACACCCACGGGGCGGGCTGGGTGTTCGGCAACGCCCACACCCACGACCGGCTGGTCCGCGAGCTCGCCGTGCGCGCGAACGCCGCCGTCGTCTTCACCAACTACAGCCTCTCGCCCGAGGCCCGGTACCCGACGGCGATCGAGGAGATCTACACCGCGCTGCAGTGGGTGGCCGCGAGCGGCGCCGAGCAGGGCGTCGACGGGACCCGCATCGCCGTCGCGGGCGACTCGGTCGGCGGCAACATGACCGCGGCGATCACGCTCATGGCGAAGGCGCGGGGCGGCCCGTCGATCGCCGCCCAGCTGCTGTTCTACCCGGTCACGAACGCCGCCTTCGACACGGCGTCCTACGAGCAGTTCGCCAGCGGCTACTTCCTCTCCCGGGACGGCATGCGCTGGTTCTGGGACCAGTACACGACCGACCCCGCCCCGCGCGCGGAGATCACCGCGTCCCCGCTGCGCGCCACGCTCGACGACCTCGCCGGGCTCCCGCCCGCCCTGGTGATCGTGGGCGAGGCCGACGTGCTGCGCGACGAGGGCGAGGCCTACGCGGCCAAGTTGCGCGCCGCCGGCGTGCCGACCACCGCCGTCCGGTTCGCCGGGATCATCCACGACTTCGTCATGGTCGACGCCATGCGCGACACCCACGCCGCCCGCACCGCCACCCGCATGGGCGGGGAGTTCCTCGCCGACGCCCTCCACCCCGGGAAGTGAGCACCATGACCCAGCCCACCGTCGTCCTCGTCCACGGCGCCTTCGCCGACGCCTCGAGCTTCCGCGCGCTCATCCCGGAGCTGCTGGACGACGGCATCCCCGTCGTCGCCCCGGCCGTGCCCAACCGCTCGCTCAACGGCGACGCCGCCTACATCGCCTCGGTGGTGCGCCAGATCCCCGGCGACGTGGTCCTCGTCGGCCACTCCTACGGCGGCGCCGTGATCACCGTGGCCGGCGTCGAGGACAACGTGCGCGCCCTGGTCTACCTCGCCGGCTACGCCCTGCAGGAGGGCGAGAGCCTCGGGGAGCTGCAGGGCGGCTTCCCGGACTCCGCGCTGGCCACGGCGCTGGTCCAGACCACCTACCCGCTGCCCGACGGGTCCACCGGCACCGACGTGTCCGTCGACCCCGCGAAGGTGCACGACGTCTTCGCCCAGGACGTCGACCGCGAGACCACGCGGGTGTTGGCGGTCTCCCAGCGCCCGCTGGCGGCGGCGGCCTTCGGCGAGCCGGCCGCCGCGGCGGCCTGGAAGAGCACGCCGTCCTGGGGTGTCGTGTCGTCCTCGGACCACACGATCAACCCCGACGTGGAGCGCTTCGGTTACCAGCGCGCCGGCGCCACCGTGGTCGAGATCGACTCCTCGCACCTGGTGATGCTGTCGCACCCCAAGGAGTCGGCCGACGTCATCCGCGAGGCCATCCGCGCCACCGAGCGCTGAGCTCGGCCGTCCCCCCGGGAACGACCCTGCCCCCGCCGACCCCGGTCGGCGGGGGCAGCGGCGTCTAGTGGAGCGCCTCGGACAGGAAGTCGGCGGTCTGGCGCAGCGCCTGCCGGGTCGCGGCCATGTCCTGCAGCGGTCGCAGCGTCACGAAGTCGTGCACGACGCCGAGGTAGCGGGTGGAGGTCACCGGCACCCCGGCCTCGCGCAGCGCCCGGGCGTACGCCTCGCCCTCGTCGCGGACCACGTCGGCCTCCGCGGTGACGACCAGCGCGGGCGGCAGCCCGACCAGGTCCTCCCGACGGGCCCGGGCGGGGGCGAACGCGGGGTCGTCGAGGTCGCGCGGGTGGCCGGTGTACTGCTGCCAGTACCAGCGCGCGGCCCGCGACGGCAGCACCGAGATGTCGGCGAACGCACGGTGCGACGCCGTGTCGCAGCGCGGCTCGAGCCACGGGTAGAGCAGCACCTGGGCCGCGAGCCGCGGCCCGGCCCGGCGCCCGGCCAGCGTGGCGACCGCGGTGGCCAGCGTCGCGCCCGTGCAGTCCCCGGACACCGCGAGGCGGTCCGGGTCGAGCGCGAGGCCCTCGGCGTGCTCGGCGAGCCACAGCAGCGTCGCGTAGACCTCCTCCACGGCGACCGGGAAGCGCGCCTCCGGGACGCGGGTGAACTCCGGCACGACCACGGCCGCCCCGGCGCCCACCGCGAGGCCGCGGATCAGCCGGCCGTGGGTGTCGGCGTCCCCGGTGACCCACCGGCCGCCGTGGAGGTGGACCACGGCCGGGACCGGCCCGTGCCGGTCCTCGGGGCGCACCAGCAGGAAGCCGACCAGGCCGCTCGGTCCGACCGGGGCGGTGTGGAAGTCGACCTTCACCCCCGGTCCGCCGACGAGGTCGTCCTGCAGCTCCCGCAGCGCCTCGCGCCCGTCCTGGGCGCCGAGCTGGTGCAGCTGCGGCGGGCCCGCGAGCGCGCGGACGAGCCGCGCGCACGCCGGGTCGAGCACGACGCGCGCGTCGTCCCCGCCCCCTGCGGGCGTGCCTGCCGGTGTCACGTGACTCCTCGGACCCTCGAGCTGACGGCCTCGTCCGCCACGCTATCGGGCCGTCCGACCACCGACCAACGACCGTGCCGCAGACCGGTCGAACGACCGATGCCGGGCGGAACGGCTGGTCAGGGGGTGTGGATCCGGGCGGCGAGCTGGTGGCGTCCGGTGATCCCCAGCTTCGCGTAGGCGTGGTGCAGGTGGGAGCCGACCGTGCGCGGGGAGAGGAACAGGCGCTGCCCGATCTCCCGGTTGCGCAGGCCCTCCGCCGCGAGCGCCACGACCTCGCGCTGCTGGGGGGTCAGCTCCGCGAGCAGGTCCGTACCGGCCGGCGTCCCCGCGTCGGCCCCGTGGTCGGTGCTGCCCGCGGCCCGCAGCTCGGCCCGCACCCGGGTGGCCGGGGCGTGCGCGCCGAGGGTCTCGAACGCGTCCAGCGACGCGGCCAGCATCTCGCGCGCCTCGAGGCCGCGCCGGCGGCGGCGCAGCCACTCGCCGTAGTGCAGCCGCGCCATCGCCCGCTCGACCGGCCAGTCGTCGCCCGTGGGGTCGGCCAGGGCGAGACGGAAGGCGTGCTCGCTCTGCTGGTCGGGGCCGAGCAGGGCGTCGGCGTGGTGCAGCAGCATCCGCATGCGGGCCGACGTCCGGGGGGCCGCCGCGGCGCGCACCCGCTCCACCACCGCGGCCGCCCCGGCCCGTTCGGCGGGCTCGGTCGCCGCGCTCGCCAGCATCGCGACCACCCGGGCCGAGAACACCGGGTGGCGGGGCTCCCCGTCGCCGGTGAACGCCCCGCGCAGCAGCCGGTAGGCCCGCGGGTGGTCGCCCGCGACGGTGGCGGTGACCGCCGCGGCCGTCCGGATCCGCAGCTCGAGCACGAGGTTGTCCGCGAGGTCGACCCGCCCGCGAACCTCGTCGAGGGCGGCGCGGGCGGCATCCGCGTCACCGCGCAGCGCCAGCAGGATCGCCCGGGGCGAGGCCACCTCGACCGCCACGCGGTGCAGTCCCTGGGCGTCGGCGAGCGGGCGCCACCGCTCGATCACCCGGTCGGCCTCGGCCCACCGCCCGTGGTCGACCAGCAGGTTGGCCAGCACGGCGGCGCCGAAGCCGGCCGGCCCCTCGTGGTGCATCCCGTCGTGGGCGCGGCCGAGGAGCTCGACGGCCCGGCGGACGTCGTCGGCGCGGTCGGCAAGCAGGCCGAGGTTCTGCAGGTCGTCCGCGGGCGCCCCCGGCCCCGCGCGGCCCGCCTCCAGGGCCTCGCGCAGCGCCGCCGCCGCGCCGACCCGGTCGACGCACAACGACGCCCGCGCCCACATCAGGTCCGCCGGCGCGTCGGCCGTCTCGCGGACCCGGCGCACCGCGTCGGGCAGGGCGGGCCGGCGCAGGAACGCGGCGGCGGCCTCGTGGTGCTCGGCCAGCCCGGAGAAGTCCGCCGTGACACGGAGGAACGACGCCAGGAGCACGGCGCCTGCGTCGTCGACGCCGTCGGCGAGCGGGACCACGTCCTGCAGCGCGCGCAGGGCCTCCCGCTGCCGGCCGCGCAACATGGACGCCGCCGCGTGCCGCAGGGTGGCCCACGTGCGGGTGACCGGGTCGCCGGTCAGCTCCAGGAGCTCCCGGTGCTGCTCGGCGACGGCGTCGAGGTCGCCGCCGGCGTAGGCGGACCGCAGGGCCCGGTGGCGTCGCGGCACGCGCCGCGCGAGGTCCGGGGAGCACGCGGAGGCCCGGTCCCAGGCCCGCGTCGCGGCGGCGAAGTCCCCGGCCGCCTCGGCGCGCTCCGCGGTGGCGACCAGGGCCGCGGCGACGGCCTCGTCGCTGCCGGCGCAGGCGTGGGCCCGCTGCCAGGCCGCCCGGTCGGCGTCGGTGTCCGCCGACGCCAGCGCGAGGTGGGCCCGCCGTCGCTCCTCGGCGCTCGCGACGGCGTACGCCGCCGCCCGGGTCAGCGGGTGGCGGAACCGGACCCCGGCACCCTCGACGCTGACCAGCCCGGCCGCCTCGGCGGGGGCCCAGGCCTCCAGACCGGCGGCCTCCTGCGCCGCGCGCGCGATCACCGCGAGGGGCTGGCCCTCGGCCGCGGCGGCGTGCAGCAGCAGCCGGGCACCCACCGGACCGAGGGCGCGCACGGGGGCGGCGAAGGCCGCCTCCACCGCCCGGGAGAGCCGCACCGGCCGTGCCGAGCCCGCCGCCGCGAGCTCCCGCAGGGCGAGCGGGTTGCCCGCCGCCGCGTTGACGACCTCCCGCCGGGTCCGGGCGTCGAGCGCCGCCACCAGCGTGTCCACCAGCGCCTCGGCCGCGGGCCGGTCGAGCGGTGGCACCACGAGCGTCGGCAGCGCGGCGTCGGTCGGCAGCGGCCGCTCCTCGCCGCGCCCGGCGAGCACGACGGCCAGACCGTCGCGCCGCCGGATGCGGCGTGCGACGAACACGAGGACGTAGAGCGAGGCCAGGTCGAGCCGGTCGGAGTCGTCCACGACGACGAGCGTCGGACGCCGCCGGGCGAGCCGGAGGAGGTGGCGCAGGACGGCGAACGAGGAGGCCGCGGGCGGCGGGTCGCCCGCCCCGACGGGGTCGAGCACCGCGGCCAGCGCACGGCGCTCCTCCTCCGGGCCGCCGTCGTCGGGGTCGTCGAGGGACGGGCGCAGCAGCTGCGAGAGCGCCGCCCACGGGACGTCGGCCTCCGCGCGGCAGCCGTCGCCGCGCAGCACGCGCACGCCCCGTCGGGCCGCCGACCCGGCCGCGGCGTCGAGCAGGGTCGTCTTGCCGATCCCCGCGTCGCCGACCACCACGAGCGCGGCGCCGAGGTCGGCGCGCGCCCCGTCGCGCCCGAGCGCGACGTCGTCGACCAGCTCGGCGAGGGTGGCCAGCTCGGTCTCCCGGCCGAACGGTCCGGTCGTGGTCACCCGCGGCCCCCGGCGGGCCGCGCGGCGGCGTCCACGCGCGCGGTGCTGGCCCGCAGCACGAGCTCGGCGGGCGCGGGCACCGTCCGGAACCCGCCGGCGTCGCGGTCGAGCGCGAGCTCCATCGCGGTCCGGCCCATGGCCTCGAGGTCGAGCCGGACGGTGGACACCGGCGGCGAGAGGCGGCGCATCGTCGGGATGTCGTTGAAGCCGACGACCGAGAGGTCGTCCGGGACGGTGACCCCGCGCGCGGCGAGCTCCTCCAGCGCGCCGAGGGCCATGACGTCGCTGACGCAGAACAGGGCCGTGGCGCCGGACCCGCCGTCGAGCAGCTCGCGGGCCGCGGCGCGTCCGCCGTCCTCGCTGAAGGGCCGGTCGACGACCTCGATCGCCGCGGACGGGACCCCGCAGGCCTCGACGGCCCGCACGAACCCACCGATGCGGTGGCGCACGGTGGTCAGGGACGACGGCCCGCCGGCCACGGCCAGGCGCCGGTGCCCCAGCTCGACCAGGGCGCGCCCGACCGCCGCCGCGCCCTCGCCGTTGCCCGGCAGGACGACGTGGCCCGGCAGGTCGTGCTCGCTGACGAACGCGTAGCCGCCGCCCGCGCGGCGGTGCCCGGCCAGCTCCTCGCCCATCGCTTCGCGGTAACCGTCGTCCTCGAACCCGCTGCCGGTCAGGACCACGGCGTCGACGCGCTGGGCGCGGAAGGTGCGGACGAACTCGAGCTCGCGCTCCGGCGACCGGAAGGTGCTGCCCACCATCACCAGCGCGCCGCGGTCGCCGGCCACCGCCATCGCGCCCCGGGCGATGCCGGCGAAGTAGGGGTCGGTGATGTCGTGCAGGACCAGCCCGACGGTGGTGGTGGTCCCGCCCGCGAGCGCCCGGGCGTGCGCGTTGGGCACGTACCGCAGGTCGTCGGCCGCCCGGAGGATCCGCTCGCGGAGCTCGACACGCACCGCCCGCTGCCCTCCGGGATTGAGTGCGCGGGACGCCGTGGCCAGCGAGACCCCGGCGGCGCGCGCGACGTCGGCCAGGGTCGCTGGCCCGTCCCGCCGGATCCGCACCCCGCCACCTCCACGCCGGACCCTAGGGCTCCGCGGGCCTGCTGGAAAGCGCTTTCCGCGGTGATCCTGGTCAGGGATGGGCCGCGGGCGGGTATCCATGGCGCGAAGCGGGGGTCGGGGGAGGAGGCGCGGTGGGGATCTCGCGGCGGATCGACGCCTTCCAACGCCGGCACCGGTGGGCCGGTCTGCCGGTGGCCGTGGTCTACAAGTTCCTCGACGACCAGGGCACCTACCTCGCCGCCCTGCTGACCTACTACGGCTTCGTCTCGCTCTTCCCGCTGCTGCTGCTCGGGGTCACCGTGCTCGGCTACGTGCTGCACGGCGACCCGGGCGCGCAGCAGGCGGTGGTGTCGTCGGCGCTGCGCAACGTGCCGGTGATCGGCGACCAGATCCGCGACAACGTGCACACCCTCGGGGGCAGCGTCACCGGGCTCGTCGTCGGCGTGGTCGTGGCGATCTACGGCGCCCTCGGCGTCACCCACGCCGCCCAGCACGCGCTCGACGAGGTGTGGGCCGTGCCGAAGGCCGAGCGCGCGAGCATCGGCGTGGCCTACGGCAAGGGCGTGCTCGTCGTGCTGCTGGTGGGCTGCGGCGTGGTGCTCACCGCCGCGCTCTCCGGGCTGGCCACCGCCGCCGGGGAGACCACCGGCCTCGGCGCCCTCGGCCGCAGCGTCGCCACCGTGGCCGGCGTCGTGGTCAACACCGTGCTGTTCCTGCTGGCCTACCACCTGCTGCCCGCCCGTGCGGGCCACGTGCGCGACCGTCTCGTCGCGGCCGTGACGGCCGGCGTGGCCTGGCAGGGTCTGCTCTCGATCGGCACCTGGCTGGTCGGGACGCGGCTGGCGGGCGCGAGCGCGACCTACGGCTTCTTCGGCATCGTCCTGGGCCTGCTGGCCTGGCTCTACCTCGCGTCCTCGGTGTTCGTGCTCTGCGCGGAGCTCGACAGCGTCCTCGCGCGGCACCTGCACCCGCGCAGCCTGTTCAGCATGTACCCCGACGACCTCGACACCACGGTGGCCGACCGCCGCGCCTACGCCTCCTACGCGGAGTCCGAGCGGCAGAAGGACAACCAGTCGGTCGACGTCACGTTCGACGACGAGCCGGGGGAGCTGCCGCGTCCGCGGGAGCCGCAGGATCCACGGCCGCCGGACCGCGCGCGCTCCGAGTGATCGCCCGGCGGCGCGCCACCCCCGCCGTCACGATCACGCCCAGCTCGAGCACGGGCGTCGGGAAGCCCGTGAGCAGGTTCAGCCCGAGGTCGGCGACCGGCGCGAGGACCCCGGCGGCGAGCAGCGGCGTGCCGGCGCGGGGGAGCCGCCGCGTGCGGCGGCCCACCGGCGTCCGCGGCCACGGCTTCGCGATCGAGAGCCAGGCCTGGAACGCCACGGCCCCGGCCATCGCCGCCGCGCCGAGCACCTGCGCGAGCGGGGCGGGTGCCGCGTCGCGCGCGAGGGCGTCGAGCACCGGCGAGAGCACGGCGATCCCGAGGTAGAGCTGTCCGAGGGTGATCGCGGCCTTCGCCAGCACCCACCAGTGGTGCACGAGGCCCCACGGCGTCGCCCAGGCGAGCACGAACCCGGTGGTCGCCGAGGCGTTGGCCGCCGCGGCGAGCAGGGCGGTGTCGAGGTGGTGGGCCATCGTCACCGCGGCCGGGACGGCGGCGGGGTCGGTGCGGGAGAGCCCGAGCAGGACCGCGAGGGCGGCGGCCGTGCTCATCCACGTCACGGAACTGGTCACGTGCAGCCACACGAGCAGGTGGCGCCAGGTCGTCACGGCGCCCAGCGTCACGGGGACCGGCCGCCGGGGGCCTCCGGGACGACCCCGGCCTCGTGGTCGGGGTCGCCGTACGCACGACGGCCCGCGTCCCCTCGGTGGGGGCGCGGGCCGGTGTCGGTGCTGCGGCGTCGGGCGGGTCAGGCCTGCTTGACGGCGGAGACGTCGAACTCGAGGCCGACCTTCTCCGAGACGAGCACGCCGCCGGTCTCCAGGGCGGCGTTGAACGTGATGCCCCAGTCCTTGCGGTTGATCGTGGTGGCGCCCTCGAAGCCGGCGCGGACGTTGCCGAACGGGTCCTTGGCCAGGCCGGTGAACTCGAAGGGCACGGTGACCGACTTGGTGACGTCGCGGATCGTCAGGTCGCCGGTGATGTTGTAGGTGTCGCCGTCCCGCTCGACCGAGGTGGAGCGGAAGGTGATCTCCGGGTAGACGTTCACGGCGAGGAAGTCGTCGCCCTGGACGTGCCCGTCCCGCTGCTCCTGGCCGGTGTTCAGGCTGTTGGCGGCGATGATGATCTCGACGCCCGAGCGGCTCGGGTCCTCGCCGATCGTGGCGGTGCCGCGGAACTCGCCGAACGAGCCACGGACCTTGGTGACCATCGCGTGCCGGGCGGTGAAGCCGATGCGCGTGTGGGCGGGGTCGATCTGGTACGAGCCCGCGAGCTCGAGGGTCGGCGCAGCGGTCTCGGTCATGTCGTCCTCCGTGGGACTTGAAGCATCAACTGTCATGGCAGAGCCTAGCACTCACAGTTGAGACGTCAACTTTCAGGGTGTGCTGTGAGCGGGGTCTCGCGGGCGGGAGGCGTCAGAGCAGGTCGTCGTCGTCCCCGACGACGACCGGGCCCGACCAGCGGGCCGCGAGGTCCGCCGCGAACGTCTCGGCCCCCGGGCCGAGGACGCGGACGACGAGGCGCCCACCGGCGAGGCCGGAGGCGCTGGTGGCGAAGCGGGCGAGCGCGGCCGGCTCCCACGACGCGGCGGGCACGGTCACGACGACCCGCGCCGACGACGTGGCCAGCAGGACGGCGAGCGCCTGGGCGGTCGCCGGCCAGTGCCGGCGGGCCGGGGCGGCGGCGGGCGCGGCGGGGACGACGAGCACCCGGGCGCCCTCGGCCTCGGCGGTGCGGGCGTCGGCGAGCATCGCGTCGAGGTCGCGCGACCCGCCCGCGGGCTTGGTGACGCCGTGGTCGACGCGGTCGAGGTGGACGACGCGGGTGGTGCTGACGGTCATCGCGGCGGGCGTCATGGCGGCGGGCTCCTGGGGTGGTCACCGGTTCCGGGGCGCCGGGCGGCGCGGCCGGACGGACGCGGGAGCGCCGGGACCTCCGGGAGGGGCCGACGCTCAGGCGTCGCGGCGACAGAACTCGTCGTAGGCGTCGGGGCGACGGCTCGGCCAGAACCGCTCGAGCGTCTCCCCGGACATGCGCGCGAGTCTGCCCCCGGCCCGGGAGGTCGACAAGCGTTACCTTCGCCTCATGGCCGACCTCAAGCCCCGCAGTCGCGACGTCACCGACGGGATGGAGCGGGCCGCGGCCCGCGGGATGCTGCGCGCGGTCGGGATGCGCGACGACGACTTCGCCAAGCCCCAGATCGGGATCGCGTCGTCGTGGAACGAGATCACGCCGTGCAACCTGTCGCTGGACCGCCTGGCCACGGCGTCCAAGGAGGGCGTGCACCGCGCCGGGGGCTTCCCGATGGAGTTCGGCACCATCTCGGTGTCCGACGGGATCTCCATGGGCCACGAGGGCATGCACTACTCGCTGGTCAGCCGCGAGATCATCGCCGACTCCGTGGAGACGGTGGTGTCCGCCGAGCGTCTCGACGGCACGGTCACGCTCGCCGGCTGCGACAAGTCCCTGCCCGGCATGCTCATGGCCGCGGCGCGCCTCGACCTCGCCTCGGTCTTCCTCTACGCGGGCTCGATCATGCCGGGCACGGTGGACGGCAAGGAGGTGTCGATCATCGACGCCTTCGAGGCCGTCGGCGCGTGCGCGCGCGGGCTGATCAGCCGCGAGAAGGTCGACGAGATCGAGCGCGCCATCTGCCCCGGCGAGGGCGCCTGCGGCGGCATGTACACCGCGAACACCATGGCCTGCGCCGCGGAGGCGATGGGCATGGCCCTGCCCGGCTCGTCGTCGCCGCCCTCGGCCGACCGGCGCCGCGACGGCTTCGCCCGCGCGTCCGGCGAGGCCGTCGTCGGGATGCTCTCCCGCGGCCACACCGCCCGCGACGTCATGACGCGCGAGGCGTTCGAGAACGCCATCGCGATCATCATGGCCTTCGGCGGCTCGACCAACGCCGTGCTGCACCTGCTGGCGATCGCCCGCGAGGCGGACGTCGAGCTCGACCTCGACGACTTCAACCGCATCGGCGACAAGGTCCCCCACCTCGCCGACGTCAAGCCGTTCGGCCGCTGGATGATGAACACCGTCGACCGCGTCGGCGGCGTGCCGGTGGTCATGAAGGCCCTGCTCGACGCCGGGCTCGTGCACGGCGACTGCCTCACCGTCACCGGGAAGACCGTCGCGGAGAACCTCGAGGAGCTGCGCCCGGAGGGCCTCGACGGCGACATCCTGCGGCCGCTGTCCAACCCCATCCACCCCACCGGCGGACTGACGATCCTGCGCGGCTCGCTCGCCCCCGACGGCGCCGTCGTGAAGTCCGCGGGCTTCGACACCGCCTCGTTCGAGGGCACCGCGCGCGTCTTCGACGGCGAGCAGGGCGCCATGGAGGCCGTCGAGTCGTCCGGCCCGGACGGGCTGCAGCCCGGCGACGTCGTCGTCATCCGCAACGAGGGCCCGCGCGGCGGCCCGGGGATGCGCGAGATGCTCGCCGTCACCGGCGCGATCAAGGGCGCCGGCCTGGGCAAGGACGTCCTGCTGCTCACCGACGGGCGCTTCTCCGGTGGCACGACGGGCCTCTGCGTCGGGCACGTGGCGCCCGAGGCCGACCACGGCGGCCCGATCGCCTTCGTCCGCGACGGCGACCGCATCCGGCTCGACCTGGCCGCCCGCACGCTGGACCTGCTGATCTCCGACGAGGAGCTGGCCTCCCGGCGCGAGGGCTGGACGGCGCCGCCGCCCAAGCACCGTACGGGCGTGCTCGGCAAGTACGCGCGCCTGGTCGGGTCGGCGGCGCAGGGTGCCGTCGTCGGCTTTGACTGAGCTGCACCGGGCCCCCTTCGCCGAGCTCTCCGTCGACGACCTCCACGACGTCCTCGCGCTCCGCGTGCGGGTGTTCGTCGTCGAGCAGGCGTGCGCCTACCAGGAGATCGACGGGCTCGACCGCGCCGCGGAGCACGTCTGGACGCGCGGGCCGGACGGCGAGGTCGCGGCGTACCTGCGGGTGCTGGCGGAGGGGGACGCGGTCCGGCTCGGGCGCATCGTCACCGCGCCCGAGCACCGTGGGACCGGGGCGGGGGCGGCGCTGGTGCGGGCCGTGCTCGCCGGGATCGACGCGCCGGTCGTGCTCGGGGCGCAGGTGGCGGCCCGCGGCTTCTACGAGCGCCTCGGCTTCGTGGTCGACGGGCCCGGCTACGACGAGGACGGCATCCCGCACGTGCCCATGCGCCTGTCCTGAGCTTCCTCACAGCCGCCTCTCAGCCACCGGCCGGAGAGTGGACATCGTGGAGATTCTGCTCATCCTGCTCGTCGTCGGCGGCCTGATCGCCCTCGTGCTCACGCGCGGGCGGGGACGCGGGACCACGGCGGGCCACCAGCTCGGGGACGCCGAGGCCGAGGCCCGCCGGTGGTACGACCGCCTGGGCGGGCAGGTGCTCAACCTGACCGGCTCCGACGACCCGTCGAAGCAGGCGCTCGCCGACGCCTCCGAGCGCTACAACGCCGCGGGCTCCCAGCTCGAGCAGGCGACCACGGCCCAGCAGTACCGGCTGGCCGGCGACACCGCGCTCGAGGGCCTCTACTACGTGCGCGCCGCCCGCACGGCGATGGGCATGGACCCCGGTCCCGACCTGCCCGGAACCGCCGAGCGCTCCCGTGCGGGGGCCCTGGACTCCGAGCAGTCGGTCGACGTCGGCGGCCGCCAGGTCACCGGCTCGCCGCAGCCCTCGTCGCGCAACGACCACTACTACCCCGGCGGCATGGTCGGCGGCCGCCCCGTCCCCGCCGGCTGGTACTCCGAGCCGTGGTGGAAGCCGATGCTGCTCGGCGGCGTCGGCGCGGTCGGCGGCATCATGCTGGCCGACGCGCTGTTCTCCGGCTTCGGCGGTGCCGCGGTGGGTGGGGACGTGATGGCCGGCGGGTTCGACGGCGGCATGGATCCGGGCATGGATCCGGGCCTGGACCCCGGCTTCGACGGCGGCTTCGACGGCGGGGGCTTCGACTTCGGCGACTGGTGAGTCAGCGGCCCATCCGCCGCTGCCCGTGCGGGCCGTCGATCACCCACGCCACCAGCGCATCCGCCCCCGGCGGCGCCCCGCCCTGGCCGAAGCGCGCCCGGTGCACGACGCCGTCGTCGCCGGTGACGGTGACCTCGTAGGCGAACCCGTCGGCCACCCCGCTCGGCGCGCCGTCGGTGAGCTCGCACGCGTCGACCAGCCCGGCGAGCTGCGCGCCCGCGTCGGCGTCGAGGGCCGCGGCGTCCACCTCGACGGTGAGGACCATCCCGGCCACCCCGCCGGAGCGGACCACGGTGACCTTCACCGCGGGTCCGCGGGCAGCCGCACCTTCACGGCCTCCCAGCCGCCGCGCACCGCGTCCTGCTGGGCCGAGCCCTCGCCGTACCGCTCGCCCGCGACGGTGACGGTCAGCGCGGCGCAGGCCGCGAAGTCGGCCGTGGGGCGCAGGCGCCCACCGGTGAGGACCTCGTACCAGACCGGACCGACCGTCTCCCACGCCCGACCGCCCAGGGTGCGGGCCGCCTCGGCGAAGGCGCGGTTGGGGATGCCGGAGTTGACGTGGACGCCGCCGTCGTCGTTGCGCGGGTCGTCGTCGGCGGGCAGGTCGACGTAGGCGTCCATGTCCGCCGGCTGGTCGTCGCCCGCGTAGGCCGTGCCCGGCGCGATCATGCTGCGCAGCGCCCGGCCGAGCGACGGCTCGAGGATGCCCTCGCCGATGAGCCACGACGCCGCCCGCGCGTCCTGCCCGCGGGCGCGCTGGGTGACCAGCGCGCCGAAGACGTCGGAGAACGACTCGTTGAGCGCGCCGCTCTGCCCCCGGTAGGCGAGGCCGGCGCTGAACTGCGTCACGCCGTGGGTGAGCTCGTGCGCGATGACGTCGGGCGAGCGGGTGAGCCCGCCGGCGACGAACACGCCGCCCCCGCCGTCGCCGTAGACCATCTGGTCGCCGTTCCAGAACGCGTTGTCGTAGCGCTGCCCGAAGTGCACCGAGGAGACGAGGTCGAGCCCGCGGCCGTCGATCGAGTCGCGCCCGAACACCTCGCGGTAGAACGCGGCGGTGCTCGCCGCGCCGTCGAAGGCCTCGTCGACCGCGGGATCACCGCTCGGTGGGTCGGTGGTGCCGCGCACCCGGCGCCCGGGCAGCGCCGCCTCGTCGCCGCCCGCGACGTCGTAGACCGTGTTGTCCGGCCCGGCGGCCGGCGCCTGCGCCGGGAGGAACGCGACGTCGGCCGGCGAGAGGCCGAACCGGCGCAGCGTCACCGAGAGCGTCGCGCGCCGCGAGCGCAGGGCCGCCGACGTCAGCAGCGTGCGCAGCGCCGCGTCGCGCGCCGCGGCGTCACCGCGCTCGGCGACGGCCAGCAGCAGCGACGGTGGGGCGATCCCGCAACGGCAGCCGATCACGGGGACGAGTCTGCCCGAGACCACCGACACCCCCCGGCGTGCGTCCCGGCGGAGCGATCTCTGGGACACTGGTCGGTGTAGGCGCCGACCCGGCGCCCCTGGGTCGTCAGCGCACCGCGGCAGACGCGGTCCCCTCCCTCCCCGTACGGACGGACGACGCTCGCGGCCCCCACCCCCGTGGAGAGGTCCCCGACATCCCGACGTCCGCACGTCCCCGTTCCGCCGCCCCGGCCGCGTCCTTCACCGACCTCGGCGTCCCCGCCGACGTCGCCGACGCGCTGGCCGCGCGCGGCATCACCGACCCCACCCCCATCCAGCAGGCCGCCATCGGCGACGCCCTCGCCGGCCGCGACGTCCTCGGCCGCGGCCGCACGGGCAGCGGCAAGACGCTCGCCTTCGGGTTGCCGGTGCTCACCCGCCTGGCCGGCGGCCGCACCGTCTCGAAGCGCCCGCGCGGGCTCGTCCTGCTGCCGACGCGCGAGCTCGCCAGCCAGGTCCGCGACGCCCTCGCCCCGCTCGCCGAGGTGCTCGGCCTGCGCCAGACCGTCGTCTACGGCGGCGTCGGCCAGGGCCGCCAGGCCGAGGCGCTGCGCCAGGGCGTCGACCTGCTCATCGCCTGCCCCGGGCGTCTCGAGGACCTCATCGGCCAGGGCCTGGTCGACCTCGACCGCGTCGAGGTCACCGTGCTCGACGAGGCCGACCACATGAGCGACCTCGGCTTCCTGCCCGCCGTGCGCCGCCTGCTGCGGCGCACCCCGCGCGACGGCCAGCGCCTGCTGTTCTCGGCGACGCTCGACGGCGAGGTCGACCGCTTGGTGCGGGAGTTCCTGCACGACCCGGTGACCCACAGCGTCGACGCCGCGTCCGAGCCGGTGCCGGACATGACCCACCACGTCTTCACCGTCGACCCTGCGCACCGGGCGGCCGTGGTCCAGGAGCTGGCCTCCGGCCGCGGACGCAGCATGCTGTTCACCCGCACCAAGCACGCCGCGCGCAAGCTCTCCCGCCAGCTCACCGCGGCCGGGATCCCGGCCACGGAGCTGCACGGCAACCTCTCGCAGCCCGCCCGCGACCGGAACCTCGGCGGCTTCATGGCCGGGGACGTGCGCGTGCTCGTGGCCACCGACATCGCGGCCCGCGGCATCCACGTGGACGACGTCGGGCTGGTCGTCCACGTCGACCCGCCCGCCGAGCACAAGGCCTACACCCACCGGTCCGGACGCACGGCGCGCGCCGGGTCGGCCGGCGACGTGGTGACGCTCGCGGCGCCCGCCGAGCGCGGCGAGGTCGCGTCGATGACGCGCAAGGCCGGCATCAAGGCCCGCACCGTCGACGTGGCGCCGGGCGCGCCCGCGATCACGGCGCTCGTCGGCGAGCCGGCGCCCCGCGTCGACCCCGCCGACGGTCCGGAGTCCGCGTCGCGCAAGCCGGCGCCGCAGCCGGCGGGCGGCGGGCGGTCCTCGCGGTCGGGCTCGCCCTCGCGCTCGGGTGGCTCGGCGGGGGGATCGGGGGGTTCGGGCGGGTCGGGTGGCTCGGGTGGCTCCGGGCGGTCGCGCTCGGGCGGCGCCCGGCGCCGCGGCGGGCGCAGCGGCGCCGGCCGTGACGGGTCGGCGGCCACGCCCGTGGCCCCGGCGCGTCAGCGCTCCGAGTCGTCGGGACGCCCGCAGGCCGCGTCCCAGCACTCGGCGGCGGCGCACTCGGCGCGGTCCGGAGCCGGTCGCCGTCGGAGTCGCTGACCGATTCCTCACCCTCCGTAGCTGATTGCTAGGCCGAACGAGGGTCGTTGCTTGCTGTACGCGGTCGTAGGCCGCAACGCTGCGTCTACGCGCACCGCCGTGCGCGGGTCCGTCCCTCGCACCTCGGAGGCCGTCGATGGGCGACACCTGGGGCATCCCCGGCCCGGTATTCCTCGGGATCTTCGTCCTTCTGCTGATCCTGGCGGGTCTCGTGGCGCCGTTCGCGCTGCGTCGTCTCGACCGCCGGGCCGCCGCCGCCCACGGTGAGGCGCCGGCGCTCGACGCGGGCGTCGAGGAGCTGGCCCTCGTGGCGGGCGGACCCGGGCGCGCGGTGGACGTCGCGATCGCCCGTCTCGTCGAGGCGGGCGTCCTGCGGGTCTCGCACGACCGGCTGCTCGCCCCGACGGGGCGTCCACCCGTGGGCGAGCTCGACGAGGCCGTCGTCGACCTGGTCACCACCCACCCGACCGCGAGCTCGGCGGGCTTCGTCTCCGCGCGGCTGCGCGGCGACCCGGCGGTGCGCGACCTCGAGGCGGCCGCCCGCCGGCGCGGGCTGCTCCACGACCCCGACGCGGTGGCGCGGGCCAAGAGGGCCGCGCTGATCGCGTTCGGGCTCGTCGAGCTGCTCGGCGTCGTCCGGCTCGCGGCCGGCGTCGCCCGCGGGGCGTCGGTGACGTTCCTCGTGGTCTTCCTCGTCGTGGCGGCGTGCCTGCCGCTCGCGGTCGCGCTCATCCCGACCCGACGCGTCACGCGTCGGGGCCGCGCGACGCTGGAGGCGGCCCGCGCCAGGCGGTTCGCGGTGCCCGTGGGTGCCGGCGGCGTCGCCCGCGGACCGGTCATGGCCGGCGCCCTCGGCGTCGCGGGGCTCGTCGCGCTCGGCGGGCTCGCGATGTACCCCGACCCCGAGCTCTCGGCCCTGCTCGCCGCGCCCGTGATCACCGGAGGCGGTGGCGGCGGGTGGGACGGCGGGTCGTCGTGCTCGTCGTCGTCCTGCTCCTCGGGCTCGTCCTGCGGCGGCGGGGGCGGCTGCGGTGGCGGGGGTGGGTGCGGCGGATGACGCCCGTCCCCGAGGGTCCGTCCGGTGTCGGCATCGGCTGGCGCCGCGAGATCGACCTGACCGTCGAGCGGCTGCCCGGCGTCGACTTCGTCGAGGTCGTCGCCGAGGACCTGCACCCCGACGCGCTGCCGGCGTCGCTGCAGACCCTGCGGGGGCGCGGGCTGCCGGTGCTGCCGCACGCGGTGTCGTGCTCGCTCGGGGGCGCGGAGCCGCTGCGGGTCGACCGGGTCGAGCACCTCGCGGCCGTCGCCGACGCGCTGGGCGCGCCGATGGCCAGCGACCACGTCTGCTTCGTGCGCGCGGGCGGGCTGGAATCGGGTCACCTGCTGCCGGTGCCCCGCACCCGCGAGGCACTGGGGGTGCTCGTCGACAACGTCCGCGCCGCGCAGGCCGTGCTCGGGGTGCCGCTGGCGCTGGAGAACATCGCGCCGCTGCTGGCGTGGCCGGACGCCGAGCTGTCCGAGGGCGCGTTCCTCGCCGAGCTGTGCGACCGGACGGGCGCGTTCCTGCTGCTCGACGTCGCGAACCTGCACGCGAGCGCGGTCAACCTCGGCCAGGACCCGGACGAGGTGCTGGGCGAGCTGCCGCTCGACCGCGTCGTCTACGTGCACGCGGCGGGCGGGGTGGAGCGCGACGGCGTCTACCACGACACCCACGCGCACCCGCTGACCGCGCCGGTCTTCGACCTGCTCGACGCGCTCTGCGCGCGGCGCCGGCCCCCGGCCGTGCTGCTCGAGCGCGACGACCGCTACCCGACCGACGACGAGCTCGCGGCCGAGCTGGCGGCGCTGCGGGCCGTGCACTCGCGGGTGCGGGTGTGAGCCGGTGAGTCGCGAGGAGCTCGCCGCGCGGCAGGCGGCGCTGCTGGCCGCGCTCGTCGCCGACGGCCCGGCGCCGGCGGGGATCGCGCCGGAGCGCCTGGCGCTCGAGGCCGGGGCGCTGCGGGCGAAGCGCCGCCGGGTGCTGGTGCGCCTGCTCCCGCCCGACGTCGCCGAGGCCCTGGGCGCCGACCTCGCGCCGCGCCTCGACGCCTGGATCAGGGGCAACCCCCGCCGGACGGGCACGTCGACGCACGCCGACGCCGACGCGTTCGTCGCGTCCGTCCGCGCCGACGGCACCCTTCCCCGCGCCCGCCGTGGCTGGCGCGGCCTGCGAGCAACGGGGCGTTCCTGGCACTGAGCGCCAGGATCGCCACATGCTCGCGACACGACACGCCGAGGGGGCGGGGCGCGTGAGGTATCAGCGTGGCGTCCACGCTGACGTCCATCGTCAGGAAATCCACCACGATCACTCGACCCCGGGCACGACGACGCCCGCGGGACCGGGGTGGTCCCGCGGGCGCCAGGGTCGCTGATCAGCGGGTGATCAACGGGGAGTTCGTCCCCCTAGAAGCAGCGAACAGCCCGTTCGCTGCGGTCGGGGGCGGGTCAGGCGGGGGCGGGTCAGGCGGCGGCGCTGCCGGACTCGTCGGAGCCGGCCTGCTCGCCGGTCTCCTCCGCGGACTCCGGGGCGTCCGCGGACGGGACGCCGTCGATGGCGATGCGGCGGGCGCCGGGCTCGGTGGCCTCGGCGTGGGCGCCGGCGACGCGGACGGTCAGCACGCCGGCGTCGTAGGACGCCGTGACCGCGTCGGCCGCGACGTGCCCGGGCAGCCGGAAGATGCGGCGGAAGGAGCCGGTCCGGCTCTCGCGCCAGCCCTCGCCGCTGTTCTCCTCGCGGCGCTCGCCGCGGACGGTGAGGCGGTCGCCGTCGACCTCGACGGTGACGTCCTTCGCGACGTCCACGCCGGGCAGCTCGACGCGCAGGACGGCGTCCTCGCCGTCACGCACGACGTCGGTGGTCGGCGCGAACCAGGCCTGCGGCGCGCGGCTCGTGGCCGGGCGGCGGAACAGGGTCGGGGCGAACGCGAACGGGTCGACGAAACGCGGGCCCCACGGGATCAGGGTGCTCATGGTGAGTCCTCCAGGTGTCGAAGGCGGCCCGGCCTTGCGGGCCTACGACTCATGCAACCTGAGCGGACTCGACTCAATTCCCGCTCGGCGTGTCGCGCTCCGAGGATGCGGCGATCCTGGCGTCCAGCGCCAGCAATGCCCCGTTGCTCGCAACGCCCCTACCGAGCGCGGCCGTCGCGGACGTCGGCGTAGCGGGCCCGGACCTGCTCGGAGATCGAGGTGTCGGTGACGTCCCGGGTGGACTCGCGCGCCACCGTCCAGCCCGGCTCCTCGCCCTGGAGCGCCCAGGCCGCCTGGCGGGCCGCGCCGAGGGCCACGTACTCCTGCGGCGCCAGGACCTCGACGGGCAGGCCCAGGACCTCGGGCGCCAGGGTGGCGACGGCCCGGGACCGCGAGCCCCCGCCGATCAGCAGCGCCCGGCGCGCCGGGACGCCCTGGGCCAGCAGCGCGTCGACGCCGTCGGCGAGGCCGCACAGCATCCCCTCGACGGTGGCGCGGGCCAGGTTCTCGCGCGTCGCGTTGGCCGTGGTCAGCCCGACGTAGCGGCCCTGGGCGTCGGGGCGGTCGGGCGTGCGTTCGCCGTCGAGGTAGGGCAGCAGCACCAGCCCGTCGGCGCCCGGCGCGGCGCCCAGCGCGAGCTCGTCGAACTCCTCGAACTCCACGCCCAGGAGGCCCGCGCCCACCCCGAGCACGCGGGCGGCGTTCAGGGTCGCGATCAGCGGCAGGTAGCCCCCGCGCGCGTCGGCGAACCCGGCGACCAGGCCGGACGCGTCGGTGGTCGGCCGGTCGTGGCCGGTGAACACCGTGCCCGACGTGCCGATCGAGATGACGACCTCGCCCGGCCCCGGCCCGATCGCGAGCGCCGCCCCGGCGTTGTCGCCCGTGCCCGCCGAGATCGCGAGCCCGTCCGGCGTCCGCCCCACGACCTCGCCCGGCGACGCGACCCGCGGCACGTCGAGCCCGCGGCCGAACGCCATCTCGAGCAGGTCGGGCCGGTACTCGCCGGTGACGGTCGACCAGTAGCCGGTCCCCGAGGCGTCGCCGCGGTCGGTGGTCGCGCCGTCCGGGGAGCCGGCGAGGCGCCAGGTCAGCCAGTCGTGCGGCAGCATCACCGACTGCGCGCGCTCGGCGACCTCCGGCTCCGCCCGCGACGTCCAGCGCAGCTTGGTCGCGGTGATGCTCGCGACCGGCACCGTCCCGACGGCCTCCGCCCACGCCTCCGCGCCGCCCAGCTCGTCGATCAGCGCCCGCGCGTCGGGCGCCGAGCGCGTGTCGTTCCACAGCAGGGCGTCGCGCACCGGCTGCCCGTCGGCGTCGAGCAGCACCATGCCGTGCTGCTGGCCCGCGACACCGATCGCGGCGACGTCGTCGGTGCCCACCTCACCGAGCGCCCCGGCCAGCGCGTCCCACCACGCGCGGGGGTCGACCTCCGTCCCCTCGGGGTGCGGCCGGCGGGCCTCCCGCACCACCGTCCCGTCCGACGGGTCGACGACGAGGACCTTGGTGGCCTGGGTCGAGGAGTCGACCCCGGCGACGTACGAAGGCGCCATGGTCGTCACCGTGCCACGGTTAGGGTTCCGCGTCGTGACCACTGGGGGGTTCCGGGAACGGTTCGTGGTCTGCGGCGAGGACATGCTCTCCCTGCGGATGGTCGAGGCGCTCGTCCGGCAGGCGCGGCGGGGGACCACGGACGTCGTCGTGCTCACCACGCCCGGCGGCGCGGTGCTCGACCGGCTCCGCGCGATCCGCGGGGTGGAGGTCGTCGAGGTGGGCGAGCCGGACGACGAGGCGTTCGTCGCCGCGGGCGTCGCCGACGCGACGGCGGTGGCCCTGGTGCACCGCGAGGACGTCGTCAACATCCACCGGGCGCTGCGGGTGCAGGAGCTCGCGCCGGCCACGCGCCTCGTCGTCCGCCTGCACGCGCCGGCGCTCGCCGGACGGATCCGCATGCTGCTGCCGACGGCCACGGTGCTCTCGGTGTCCGCGACGGCCGCGCCGGCGTTCGTCACCGCGGCGGTCGGGGTGACCACCCGCCAGTCCGTCGACCTGCCGGGCTACCCGATGGTCGTCGCCGACCGCGACGGCGTGCGCCCCGAGCGCATCGTCTGCGGCCTGGCGCGCCGCCCCGACGCCGGCGAGCCGGTGCTGCTGCCCTCCGAGGGCGAGACCGACCTGGTGCTCGCCCGGGTCGCGGTGCACCGCGAGGGCCGCATCGTCGGCACCCGCCGCGCGATCTGGCGCCGCGTGCTGACGCGGGCCTACCTGCGCGCGCGGGCGAGCATGACCCGCTCGCTGGCGCAGGCGACGCTCGGCCTCATCGGGCTGCTGGTGCTGGGCACGGTCGCCTTCGCGACGCTCGCCGGCCTGTCGTGGGGCGACGCGGTGTTCCTGACCGTCCTCGACTCCGCCGGCGCCGCCGACCCCGACACCCACGTCACGCCCGTCGCCCGGACCATCCAGGCGCTGGTCACGGTGGTCGGGATCGCGATCATCCCGCTGGTCACCGCCGTCGTCGTCGACGCCGCGGTCAGCGCCCGCTTCGCCGGCACGCCGCAGCGCTCGCGGCCCCGGCGCGGCCACGTCGTCGTGGTCGGGCTGGGCAACGTCGGCGTGCGCGTCGTCGAGCAGCTCCACGAGCGCGGCGTCCCGGTGGTCGCCGTCGACGACGAGGAGGGGCCCGGCGTCACGCAGGTCCGGCGGATGGGCGTGCCGGTGATCGTCGGCGACAGCACCCGCCGCACGACGCTCGACGCGGCGTCGGTCGCCGACTGCCGGGCACTGGTCGCGGTCGGCCGCGACGACGTCGCCAACCTGGAGACGGGGCTGGTCGGGCGCTCGCTGCGCGCCAGGCTGCGCGTCGTGCTGCGCCTGCGCGACGACGACCTCGCCCGACGCGTCGACCGCACGCTCGAGGTGGCCGTCTCGCGCAGCGTCTCCTTCCTGGCCGCGCCCGCCTTCGCCGCGGCGATGCGCGAGCACCAGGTGGTCGCCACCGTCCCCGTCGGGCGCTCGGTGCTCCTGCTCGCCGACGTGCCGATCGGGCGCAGCGCGCTGCTCGCCGGCCTGCCCGCGGGCGTGGCGGAGAGCGCCGGCGAGGTCCGCGTGGTCGGTGTCTACCGCGGCTCGGGCGAGGACGCCGTGCTCGAGTGCCCGCCCCGCCCGCAGCGCCGGCTCAAGGTCGGCGACCGCCTCGTCGTCGCCGCCACCCGCGACGGTCTGGTCGACGTGCACGCCCGCTGCGCGGCCCGCATCGCGGTGTGACCGGGCCGGTCAGTGGACGCACGGCACGGCCGCGGGGGGTGTGGGCGCGGCGGGGGTGGTGGGAGCGGCGGGAGTCGGGGACGGTCCGGTCGCTGCGGGGGCCGGGCCCGACGCCGCCGGCGCCGACCCCGCGATCGTGTCTGCGACGAACCGCTGCACCGCCGCCGGGTCGACCTGCACCGCGTCCCCGTCCTGGGGGGTCCGGTAGCTCGCGTCGACGACGGGGATCGTGTGGAACCCGATCGTCCCGGAGCTGATCGCCGGCAGCTGGGTGGCCAGGCCGAGGACGTCGAACGAGCGGTCGACGGTGACCGCGCGGTCGACGGCGTCGAGCAGCGCGGCGCGCCGGGTGGGGTCGGTCAGCGTGTCCGACGAGAGCACGGTGTGCGCCATGCTCGCGAGGAAGACCTGCTGGCGGCGGGCGCGGTCGAGGTCCCCGCCGGGCAGGCCGTGGCGCTGCCGCACGAAGGCCAGGGCCTGGGCGCCGGAGACCGTCTGCGGACCGGCGGGGAACCGCGCGCCCGAGAACGGGTCGTCGACCGGCGCGTCCAGGCAGACCGGCACCCCGCCGACCGCCTGGCTGATCGCGGCGAACCCGGCGAGGTTCACCGTCACGGCGTGGGTGATGGTCAGCCCGGTCAGGGACTGGACCGCGCCGATCGTCGTCCGCAGGCCCGCCGCCCCGGCCTGGACCGCGAGGTCGCTGCCGGACACCCCGTCCTGCGCGAGGCGGGGCCGGGCGGCGTTCGCGCCGTACGCGTACGCCGAATTGATCTTGTGCTTGCCGTAGCCGTCGGGGAGCTCGACGTAGGAGTCGCGGGGGATGGAGAACCCCGTCGCCGGGCCGCCGTCGCCGGGGACGTGCAGGACGATGAGGGTGTCGGTCTCGTCGCCGCCGGAGTCGTCGGCGCCGGCGTGCAGCGCCGCGAGCTGGTCGCGGGGCAGCGGGTTGCCCAGGCTGTCGGTGCGGGTGTCCAGGCCCACGAGCAGGATGTCCTGGTCGGCGCCGACCGCCGCGCCCGCCGAGTCGGACACGACGTCGACGCGGCTGAGGCCGGCGTCGATGCCCTGGGCCGCGAGCAGGACCCCGCCGCTGACCAGCAGGACGAGCGCCGACGCGACGGCCAGGACGATCAGCAGGACGCGGCGCGGCTCCCCGCGCGGCCCCGGGGGCGGGCCGACCGGCCCGCCGGGCGCGACCCGGGTCGGCGGCGGCCCGGACGGGGGTCGCGCGCGCCCG